>JBILRD010000075.1:0-7944 GCA_044372845.1 Saprospira sp.
TCATAACTACCACCTTCAGCGCCAGTATACTGTACATCAAAAATTGTTTCCAAATTATTTTCATTGGCTACAGTAAATAAATCTTTATAAACACTTATCAAAGAATAATATCCGCTGTTAATTACTTCATCTAAAATTTGAGCAGATTCTGAAAACTTATTTTGATATAAGTAGGCTTTACCCAATAATGCCTGTGCAGCGCCTTTTGATGCTCTACCTTTTGCACGGGGGCTCATTGGTAATACTGAAATCGCAAAGATTAGATCGGACTCAATTTGGGCATAAACTTCAGATTTTGGAGTTCTACCTATTCTTGTAACTTCGTCAGCACCTATCCTTCTATCGACAATTAAAGGCACATCTCCAAAAAATTTGACCAGCTCAAAGTAATAAAATGCTCTCAAAAATCTGGCTTCTCCAAGAATTTGGTTCTTACCTGAAAAATCAATATTATTTTGAAATTCCATGATATAATTTACTCTTGTTATGCCAGCATAATTCCACCTCATTATACTTCTCAATTCATTATTTACAGCACCCTGTGTCATAAAATCAATTTGATGCAAGCCTTCCGTATCATTAACACTTTCTCCTCCTGCAATAGTATTGTCTGAAGCTATCTCTCCTATCCATACCGACATAAAAGAGGATTGTAATAAATCATAGGCAGCAACAAGAGCCATCTCATAATCGGCTGGTGTTCTAAAATAATTTTCAGCATCCTGACCATATGGTGGATTAACATCTAAAAATTTTTTGCAGGAGCTTACCGATAATAGTATTACTATGATTGAAGCTATTTTATAATTTAATTTCATATTAGTTAAAATTTCAAGATTAGGCCACCCATAAATGTTCTGGCTTGAGGGTAAAAACCAAAGTCTACTCCAGAGGATAAGGTTCCGGCAAATGGACCAATATCAGGATCAAAACCTTTATAATTCGTTACAGTCAATAAATTATTTGCCGCGACATAAAACCTTAAGGATTCCGATTTTAGTTTCTTCATGAGTTTCTGAGGAATACTGTATCCTAATTGTATGTTTCTGATTCTCATAAATGAACCATCTTCTACATAATAATCTGAAAAAACATTATTTCTAGTTGGATCAACAGTAAGTCTTGGATTATAATTTGAAGTGCCTGGACCTACCCATCTGTCAATTACATAATCTAATTGATTGGCAAAAGGTTGGTTCCTTTCATAGTTTCTAATAATTTCCTGACCTAATGCAGCATATATATTAGTTGAAAAATCAAAACCTTTAAACTTTAGAGTAAGAGAAAAACCAAGTACTAGGTCAGGTATTGGAGATCCAATCATTTTTCTGTCAGTATCATTACTAAAGTTAATGACCCCATCTCCATTTTGGTCAACAAATCTAAAATCTCCAGGTTTAGCTCCATCCTGTACTACAGAAGATGCATCGATTTCTTCTTGAGTTTGATATATTCCATCCGTTTCAAATCCAAAAAAGTATCCTATTGGGAAACCTTCTTGAAATCTGGTTGCAACATTTCCACCAACACCGAAACTAGCTCCTGGTAAATAATCTACACCATCCGGTACTTTAGTAACTTCGTTGTTGATAGCTGTTAAATTAAAATTAAGATTATACTTTAAACTATTAAACAAGGTAGATGAATAACCTAATTCTAACTCTATTCCCTTGTTCGAAACATTCCCGGCGTTAATTACCGGAGGGTAACCACCAGGTCCATAAGATCCAATAACCGCTGAAACATCCGGCTGAAAAAGCAGATTATAAGTGTTTTTGATAAAATAATTTACTGTTATGTCTAAAGATTTAAAAAGGGTCAGATCCAATCCAAAATTAAACTGTTGAGTAGTTTCCCATTTGAGATCAGGATTTGCTGCTCTACCCAAAGCAATTCCACTGGTTATAACATCATCAAAAACATAGACTCCCTCACCATTTAATAGAGCTCTGTAAGCAAAGTTTGGAATTTGATCATTTCCAGAAATACCATAACTGAATCTAAGTTTACAGAAATCAATAAACTTTACTTTGAAAAAATCCTCTTCTGATAAAATCCATGCAGATGATAGAGTTGGAAAAAATCCATACCTGTTATTCCTTCCAAATTTACTGGAGCCATCGCCTCTAAGAATTGCAGAAATCAAATATTTGGAGTCGTATGAATATTCCGCTCTTGCAAAAGAAGAGAGCAATCTCTCTGTAAATTCAAAAGATCCTGTATTATTAAGATAACCTCCTGCAGCTGTATTGGCTGAAATGTCAGCAAATTCAATAGAATTATTAGGAATGTTGTAAGCTATACCGCTCAGAGCACTGCCTTTTCTGTGAAATAAGGATACACCTGCCGTTGCTTTTACTTTGTGTAAACTATCAAATACCTGTTCGTAATTTAAAAATCCTTCATAACTCAAATCAAGATAAGTCGCTCTTTGTTCAAAAACATTGGAACCTCTTTCCACCATTAAACCTGGAGCAATTTCAACCATTGGGGCGTCAAGATCAGCATTTACAGCGGTATTGGCAAATTTGCCTGGTCCATACCAAACCAAAGGATTGAACACTTTGGTATCAACTATTGCATAGTTGTAATTTAATCTATTGGTAAATGATAAATGTTTTGTTATTTGATAGGCTAATTCCTCTTTACCGACAAATTTATTAGCCCAACCGAAGTTATAAGTATTTTTAATCTGAGCTACTGGATTAATGATATCAGAAACCTCTTCTAAATAACTGTAATTTCCATTAGGAGTAATGACAGGTCTATTGGGAAATGCATTTATAGTATTATAGAGCACAGAACCGATACCATTTTCTGGTAGACCTTTTCTAAAATCATTTGAAAATAACAGGACAGAGTTTAATTGTAGCTTAGGTGATAAATCAGCACTTATGTTTACTCTTCCATTGTATCTTGAAAAATGAGATTTTGCTCCTCCAACAATACCGTCCTGATTGAAATAGTTAACACCAATAGAATATTTAGTAGATTTGGATCCACCACTCATACTAAATGAATAGTTCTGAACAGGAGTAATTTGAAAAATCGTATCCTGCCAATTGGTGCCAATTCCCAGAGAGGTATTGTTAAAGGGCAATGGTTGACCCGCAACTCCAAACATTTCATTTTTGATAACAGCATACTCCTCTGCATTCAAGAGATTTAACTTTTTTGCTGTATTTTGATAACCAAAATAAGTTGAAAATTCAAATTTTGGTTTTGAGTTTAAATTTCCCTTTTTTGTTTCTACGAGAATAACACCATTAGCGGCTCTAACACCATAAATACCTGCAGTAGCATCTTTTAAAACATTGATGGATTCAATATCTGATGGATTAAGCGCATTTAACCCTTCTGAGTCATAAACAATTCCATCAACCAAAATCAAAGGATCATTATCACCAAAAGTAGATAGTCCTCTAATCCTGATACTAGAAGAACCTCCTGGAGATCCGGAATTTGTGTTAATGGATACTCCTGAAACCTGGCCTTGCAAGGCTTGATCAACACGAGAAACATTCATTTTTTCTAAATCCTCTCCTTTTACTCTGGAACTTGCACCTGTCAACTCCTTGCTCTTTACTCTTCCATATCCAACAACAACTGTTTCTTCAGCAATGATTTCAGTTAGTTTTAGCTGTAAGGATATTTCTTTTCTTCCAGCAATAATTATCTCTTGAATTTCATAACCAACATATGAAAAAACCAGTACCGTCTCTAAATTTTCACTAACTTCCAGAGAATAATTTCCATCTATGTCAGTCGTTGTCCCTTTGGAGGTTCCTTTTATTACAACCGAAACACCAGGAAGTAATTCACCCTTTTCATCCTTAATATTCCCTTTTATTATATTGACCTGAGCAATAGACAATACTTTAAAAGTTAATAGAATAACCAGTACTAGGCAATGTTTAATTTTCATTTGTTTGGTAATATGTTTGTACTACTAATGTAAAGCTTTTTGTAAAAACTACAAAAAGGTTATATTGTTTTTAACTTATTATAATTTACAAATATTTAACTTTTGATTGGTTCATAAGTTTTTCGAATAATGGAAATGTACAGATTTCCAACAAAAACAACAATTAAATACTTTAAAATGAATTATTTAGTATTATCGGATAAGATCAGAGTAGAAGGAATATTACTCAACCAAAGGCTTTTTGTGTCTACTATTTTTTTCCAGCTTTCAATGGAGATAAGCATGAGATCCTGATTATTTAAGAAGTCCTTTTTCAACATTGAATTGGAAATTACTTTAATTTTATCAGTTTTATCTACCAATTGCTTGTAAGCTTCATTTTCAATGAGTTTGGAGTCTGAATATCCTGAAATGTCTAGGAAAGTAAGCTCTGACAATGAATTATCGACAAATTTTTGAGCAAAATCGAATAGGAATTCATCTTCATCACTAAAAAGCGGAATAAATATTTTGTCAGATTTTTTAAAGTCTTTATCAACCAATATTCCAACCTGACATTTACTTTTTTTGACAATCATTCTGGTTCTTTCATCAAAGGGCGAGTTATCAAAAAGGCTATCTTTACCAGTAACCTGATTCAATAGATTTTCAGGATTAATTATTCTGGAGGTGAATCCAATAATTTTTCCAAGTAGACTGCCCTCAAAGATAGACTGCCCTACTCCTATTAAAAGTAAATCGTGTTCCCCTTTATTGGCTATTTCAACAATATCATTGTCGATGTCATTAGATGCTTTGAAAATTTTATTGAACCTTAGGTTTAAAGATTTTGATTCCTCTACTAATGGTAAAAAACTCTCTTTCTCGTATTGATTGATATTATACTGATGTAATCCATTTACCAATGAAAGGTGCAAAGCACTAACAGTGGAATTAGTTTTTGATTTTAAAATCAGGCTATTGGCTAATTTTATCAGAGATTTTCCGGTGTTGGGATTTCCAAAAGAAATAAGAATACTATACTTGGATTTTTTAACAATATTTGATTTAATTGCTCTGCTCTTTTTACCAAAAGCCCAATTAATAAAATTCAATGCCGGTCCAGTCATAAAAGTCGTTACCAATGCCATAATCACCATCATAGCAAACACTTCAGGTGATAAGATTCCCAGATCATATCCAATGTTGAGAACCACTAATTCCATCAATCCCCTGGTATTCATGAGCGCCCCAATAGTGAGGCTGTCTTTCCAGTTTTGACCAACATATTTCGCTGCGATTGAACTTCCAACAAATTTACCAACTACAGCAACTAAGATGATTAAAAAAGTATAATACCAAAGATGAGGCTCATTCAATAAGCCAATTTGTGTTCTTAACCCTGTAAATACAAAAAATAAAGGCAACAACAACACTACCGCAACATCCTCAACTTTTTCAATAAAAATACTCCTGAACTTGGGATTATCAGGCATAATTGCTCCGGCCATAAATGCACCAAACAAGGCATGAATTCCAATAGTCTCAGTTACTAGTGACGAAACAATCAGACTTAAAATAAAAATCGCTACATATGGCTTACTTAAACTCTCACGTGAACTGTGCAAGTCTCCAATTCTTTTCAAAAATGGTCTTACCACCTTAATCATGACAATGATATATAAAATCGCAAGAATGATAGTGTAAATAGAACTGACAACTGATCCGGCCTTAACTATGGCAATTACAGCAGCCAATAAACACCATGCAGTTATATCATCAACAGCAGCACATGTAATAACAAGAGAACCTAATTTGGTTGTATTCAATTGCCTTTCCTGAACAATTCTGGCAAGTACAGGAAACGCTGTTATGCTCATTGAGATTCCAATAAATAAAGAAAAAGAAATAAATTGAATCCCATTTGGTGCAAATAACTCATAAATAAAGTAAGCCAATCCCATACCAAGCGTAAATGGAAAAATAATGCTTACATGGCTTATAATAAAGGCATCTTGAGCTTTGTTCTTTATTACACTTAAATCCAATTCCATGCCCACGACAAACATAAACAATATAAGGCCGATTTGACTTAGAAACTGTAAGTTTGAAAGTGAATTGACAGGAAATAAAGCAGCAGAAAATTCAGGAAAATACAAACCTACCAAAGAAGGACCTAATAATATCCCAGCTATTATTTCTCCTATAACAGAGGGTTGTCCAATTTTCTTGAATATCCAACCAGATAATCTTGCTACAAGAATAATACTTGCTATTTGAGCCAAAAGTATCGCTAAAGGATCAGAAATTTTATGAAAAAGTGCATTTAAGAATTCCTGAAACTGATTATCGGATATTTTTGCACTGACTATCTCTCTTCCATTCTCAAGATTAGATCCAAAAACAACTATCCAATACATAAGCAACAGACACAAGGTTGTTAGCCCGAGATAAAAGACTGCATTTTTATATTTTTGATTCATCAAGTTTATAATCTAATTACTTATAAAAGATTGTATCTATATTAAAACAAAAGGATTAAACCTGTTCGATAAAACCAACAATTCGTCATTTTTTTCTGAAAAGCCTATTACTTTAGGGATCGTTCTCGAACAATGCCTGGACCAAAGACCATAAGAATTCGATCCTGTTCCTAACAATCCCAGCCAGTCGTTTTCATAAATTTCAGGTAAAATTACATCCTTGTCAACATAATCTCCAGCAAAACATAAGGGTCCGGCTATATCATAACTTTCGAATGGTCTTTGAATCTTCTCATTACCCAAATCATCCAGAATAACAAAATCAATATTACGAGGTTTTACATAAGCATCACGCATCATATAATCCGCACCAAGGTGAATAAAAGCTATATTTCTGTCTCCTCTTTTCAATGTATATTCAACTCTCGAAAAAGCAAATCCTGTATAGAAATATATCCATTGACCAAATTCTGTTATCAATTCAAAATCCCAAAGTTCCGGACAAGATAGTTTTAATTTTTCAATGTAGTACTGCATTTTACTTTTAGAATCTGTAATTTTTTCAGGTGCTAATCCTCCGCCTATATCTAAACAATTGATTCTTCGATTGATGTTATTTTTCTCCAAAAGTAAATTTGCTTCTATGGCCAAACCAACCAAAGATTTAACAGCAGAAACAGCGGCATCCACATCCTGCATATGACTACCTGAATGAATATGCAATTGCTCAACTGGATAATCTAAAATTGCCTTTAATATCTTTTCTCTCTCATAAATAGGAACACCGAATTTTGATTCGTTTTTACTTACACTATAAATATCTGGAGAATTTGTATTGACAAGAGGATTCACCCTGATTCCTAAATTAAAATTTGGGTTGATAGGTATTCTTTCAAGTTCTTCCAAACAATTTACATTAAATCTAAGTCCATGAAGAGAATTACAAAACTCAATTTCCTTTTTTGTTTTAACTGGAGAATCAAATACCAATTGATCAGCTGAAATACCGGCATTTAGAGCCAATTGAACCTCTTCGATAGAGGCAGCTTCTAAACCAAATCCCCATGAAACAACCTTTTTTAAAACCTCGGGATGAGGATTGGTCTTGATCGCAATAGCATGAAGAGCATTTGTATGGTCAAAGGAAAATTTGAGGTGATTTAAATAATTTTCAAGGTAATCCCATGATTGATAAATGACAGCTGTATCCTCCTCATCAATAAGATGAAGCTCCATAGCTTTTTCAAAGGCCCAGATTGATTCTTCTTTCAATGATTTCATGAAAATAATTTATCAACAGCTTCCTCAATGATTTCGATAATTCTTAAATCATTTTTTGGATTAAATCTTTTCTTGGCCAATTGTTTTCTAACCGAATAAGAACCAATTGCCAATCTAATAAAAGAACTGTCACCGTATTGCACAGGTTGACCAAGGAATATTCTGTTATAACCATCCAAACCCTCATGCTCTGAAAGTACCAGATGATCAAATAACCTTTTCAGTTCCTCATTATTCAAAGCTTTGCCATTAGAAAAAACCATAAAGGAAATAATA
>JBILRD010000076.1:0-7915 GCA_044372845.1 Saprospira sp.
GATATTTATTCATTGATCTTTACAAATTTAAAGATATTAAATCATAAAAAAAGGACTTCCTATAAAAATAGAAAGTCCTTGAAAAATATTCTAGAAAACTTATTTCACTTCTTCGAAATCGACATCAGTAACTTCAGAATTATCTTTTCCATCTTGAGCGGCAGCTCCCTGATTAGGATCAAAACCTTGACCATCACCAGGATTCATATTTTGAGTTGCAGCAGCCCATGCGTTGTTAACTTCTGCTAAGGCAAGATTGATAGCATCAACATCTTGTTTTTGATGAGCTTCTTTCAGTTTGGCAATAGCAGATTCAATGCTGGATTTAGCCTCTGCTGAGATTTTGTCTCCGAATTCAGTCAATTGCTTTTCAGTTTGATAAATCACGGAGTCAGCCTCATTGACTTTATCGACAAATTCTCTGGCTTTTTTGTCGGCATCAGCATTTTCTTCAGCTTCTCTCTTCATTCTTTCGATTTCATCTTTGGAGAGACCAGTAGATGCTTCGATACGGATGGATTGTTGCTTTCCGGTAGTATTTTCTTTAGCTGATACATTCAAAATACCATTGGCGTCAATATCAAAAGTTACTTCAATTTGTGCCTCGCCCTTTCTCATGGCAGGTATACCGTCTAAAACGAATCTTCCGATAGTGCGATTCTGGTTGGCCATTGGTCTTTCACCTTGCAGGATGTGAATCTCAACAGAAGGTTGATTGTCCTGAGCAGTTGAGAAAACCTGAGAGGCACGTTTTGGAATGGTTGTGTTGGATTCTACCAATTTAGTGAAGACCCCACCTAAGGTTTCGATACCCAACGAGAGTGGAGTAACATCAAGCAGTAGAACGTCTTTAACTTCACCTGTAAGAACACCACCCTGTATGGCTGCACCAACTGCTACCACCTCATCTGGATTTACACTTCTGTTTGGTTTCTTTTTAAAGAAATCTTCAACGGCTTGTTGAATTTTTGGAATACGGGTTGAACCACCTACCAGGATTACTTCATGAATGTCATTCACTGACATACCGGCTTGTTCCAAGGCTTTTTTACAAGGTTCCAAAGTACGTTTTACCAAATCATCTGTCAATTGTTCGAATTTTGCTTTAGAAAGTTGTCTGACAAGGTGTTTGGCGCCTGATTCGTTGAATGCGATATATGGAAGATTGATATCAGTGGAATTGCTTCCCGATAATTCGATTTTTGCTTTTTCTGAAGATTCTTTCAAACGTTGTAAAGCTTCTGGATTTTTGCTTAAATCGATTCCTTCTTGTTGTCTGAATTCCTCTACCAACCAGTCGATAATGGCACGGTCAAAATCATCGCCACCCAAATGAGTATCACCATTTGTAGCTTTTACTTCAAAGACACCACCGCCTAATTCTAGAATTGAAATATCAAAAGTACCACCACCAAGGTCATATACAGCAACTGTCATATCCTGACCTTTTTTGTCCATACCATATGCTAATGCAGCAGCTGTAGGCTCATTGATAATACGTCTGACAGTAAGACCGGCGATTTCACCTGCTTCTTTGGTTGCTTGACGTTGAGAATCATTGAAATAAGCAGGAACTGTTATAACAGCCTCTGTTACTTCCTGACCTAGGTAATCTTCAGCAGTTTTCTTCATTTTTTGAAGAATGATAGCAGATAATTCCTGTGGAGTGTATTCTTTGTCGTCAATTTTTACACGAACCGTATCATTGGATCCTTGTAAAACCTGATAAGGAACATTTTTGATTTCGTTTTTCGTTTCAGAGTATCTGTTACCCATAAAACGTTTGATAGACATGATAGTACGAAGTGGGTTAGTGATTGCCTGGCGCTTTGCAGAATCACCTACCTTACGTTCTCCATTGTCCAAAAAACCTATAACTGAAGGCGTTGTGCGTTTACCTTCATCATTTGTGATTACGACCGGTTCGTTTCCTTCCATCACCGATACGCATGAATTGGTTGTACCTAAGTCAATACCGATAATTTTACCCATAATTATAAATGTTTTAAATATTTTGTGTGTAAAAATAAAATCTGATCAAAAGAAAAGTTACAGGAAGCAACATTCTTTTAATTTAGATTTCAAACATTTTAATCAATCCTTGTACCATTTGATTAAAATAAAAAATCTGTCAGAATTATGTCAGTTTTAGAATTTTAACTCTGTCATTATGTCAATTTTTGTTTCAAATACTTAGGAATTGACAGAAAAAAAGACAGTTCGAAAAAACTGTCTTTAAGTAATGGTATGTTAATGCTTAGTTGCAATAGCTTCTGGTAAATCCTAGGTTTCTTGTGATAGCACCTTCATAGAGATATTCATAAGTCTCTGCACCAATATCATAATTTCTTCTGTAGATATAGAATTTGTAAGAAAATACACCAAACCCATCTTGAATGTTGGAGAATGGATCAGCAGGGAACAGGCCACCAATAAGACTTTGGTTGGTATTATTAGACCTTATATATTCTGCTAATTCAGGCCCAGCTGCATCTAATCTGGCATCGATTACATCAAACTGTGGAGCGCATCTTCTGATATTGGTATTTCTAACATCTGTAAGATTAGATGCTAAAAATGTAAAAAAGTTTTCACCAAACAAATCAGTAGCAACACTGCCGCCATTTGATTTAATGAAATAATAAAATTTTTCATCATTCTGGAAGGGTGAGGTCAATCTGGTTTCGCCTTGAGGGAATCTATTTCTGGCAGCTTTCCAAGTAATATCTTTATAAACTCTTGTGCCTGGAATTTCCTGTTCATTGGCGTCTACTTGAAACTCAGCATATTTAAAGATTAGACTTAAATCATAGATTGCTGCATTTACCGGTTGAGACCAGTTGAAGGTAACTGGATTTAATAACCATGGGTTGGTAGAAGTGGATACAGGGTTTCTGTTAGCCCAGTTAATTGGTCTATTATCTTGTCCAACTCTAGGTGTTGTCGGTAATGTAAAGCTAAAGTTATCATAGGAGCTGTTGCTTGAACTAAAGTTACCAATAGTTATACCCCTGCAAAACTGAGTATAAGTTTTACCACTATTTTTATTTTTAATTACCAATTTGTAGTATCTGTCTTGATCATTTGCAAACACTGGAGCATTAAAAACATAGACATAATTTGGACTAGTTGCAAAAATACCCGGATCTCTGGTAACTCCAAGTGTAGCTGCATCAACACATTGTAATGTATCGATTAGTCTATACGGACCAGTAACATATTTTTCATAAAGGACAACTTCCAGTTCGTTAATTCCATAGTACAAGGAGTCAGGTCTTTGTGCAATCTGAAGGGCATCTGTATTTGGATCCAGAAAAGCTTTTTCAATTCTGAAATAATTTAAAGGTTGTCCGTTGAAGGTATCTTGAAGAGGAGAGAAGATTGCATAGACCACAGGAATCTCTTTCCATTCACCTATTACATCTACATTATTTTTGCATGAAGAAAGGAAAAATATTCCTGAAAAGAATACAGCTAGGTATGGGATTAAATTTTTGATATTCATTTACTTATTATCAATATATTAGGTAATTGTGTGTAGATTAAATGATTTAAAAGGCTAAGTTAGTTAATTCTGATATAGAATTAAAAGAATAGCTTAAAGTTTATTTAATTTGATGATAATCCAAATTATTTTGATATTTGTAAGGAATTAACATTAAAACAGAGCATCGGTTTTAAATAACTGAAAAAATACTACCAAAATGTCAGTACACCAACCTATCAAGAAAGTCACTACACATGTATTGCAGGCTATGAAGCATAGATCTGAAAAGATTGCCATGTTGACAGCCTATGATTATTCTATGGCCAAAATACTGGACGCTTCAGGTATAGATATTTTGTTGGTTGGCGACAGTGCTTCAAACGTGATGGCTGGACATGAAACTACTCTTCCGATCACATTGGACCAGATGATTTATCATGCTCAGTCAGTTGTTAGAGCGGTCGAGAGAAGTTTTGTGGTAGTGGATCTACCTTTTGGTTCTTATCAAGGAAATTCAAAAATGGCCTTGGAATCTACTATCAGAATTATGAAAGAAACTGGAGGACATGCCGTTAAGATGGAGGGTGGTAGAGAAATAACGGATTCTATTATACGTGTTTTATCTGCTGGCGTGCCAGTTATGGGTCATCTGGGTTTAACGCCTCAATCTATCTATAAGTTCGGCACCTATTCTGTCAGAGCTAAAGAAGAAGCTGAGGCTCAGAAGTTGTTAGAAGATGCCAAACACCTCGAAGAACTGGGATGTTTTGCCCTTGTCCTTGAGAAAATTCCCGCTAATCTGGCTAAGAGGGTTACAGAAAGCATTTCAATTCCAACCATCGGAATAGGAGCCGGTCCTGATGTAGATGGACAAGTTTTAGTTTCACATGATATGTTGGGAATTACCAAAGATTTTCATCCGAGATTTTTACGTCGTTACCTCAACCTTTATGATTTAATCAAAACAGCAACTGAGCAATATATATCAGACGTAAAAACATGTGATTTTCCAAACGATAACGAACAATACTAGTTTTTTTACAATGGAAGAGGATTTTTTGAATGAAATTCAGCCTGAAGAAACTGAAAAGGTAGAACAAGCAGAAGTTGAGGAGAAACAGAAGTCGAGAAGATTTTCTCTGACCTTCAAAGTCATACTATTTGTAACGGCATTAGTAACGGTTTTCGTTTTAATTTTCCTGATTTATTTTTTCAATCTGGTTTATGGTAATCAGTTATCATCCTTAAAAAAGGATAAAATTCTCTATATTCCTTCGGGATCAACTATTGGAAATATTGCTGATGTCATACAAAAAGAAGGGCTTGTTCCAGATAAATCCAATTTTTTGTTTGTGGCTTCTTTAATGAAATACAAAGGTAAATCCGGTAGGTATATCATACCAAAATCGACTAAAAGTTATCACGGATTAATTTCAATTTTGAGAAAAAATCAAATCCCGTTGAAATTAACCTTTAACAATATCAGAACTAAGGAACAGTTTGCAGCACATCTTGATAAATTGATTGAAGCTGATTCTTTGTCAATCATTAGAAGTATCATTAATCCAGTAAAGCTGACAAAATTTGGTTTTAATGAACAAAATGTTCTAGCCATGTATATTCCGAATACTTATGAATTTTATTGGAATAGTAATTCAGAGCAGTTTGTAGATAGGATGTACCAAGAATATCAGAAATTCTGGACCAAGGAAAGATTGGCCAAAGCGGAGAAACAAAAGCTCAGTCCAGCTGAAGTTTATATATTGGCTTCCATTGTTGATGCCGAAACGACTTACAATCCGGAAAAGAAAAGAGTTGCCGGAGTCTATCTCAATCGTTTAAGAACCAAAGGCTGGCGGCTGGAAGCTGACCCTACGGTTGTTTTTGCGATGGGTGATTTTAGCATTCGAAGAGTCACCCGCGACATGTTGAATGTTGATTCTCCCTATAATTCTTATCGGAATGACGGTCTTCCTCCCGGACCTATCAGAATGGCTTCAGTTGCCGCTATTGATGCAGTTTTGGATGCTGAAGAACACCAATTTATGTTTTTTTGTGCTAAGCCTCAACTAGATGGAGAGCCCGCTCAACATGTATTTGCCGAAAATATGAATCAGCATGCCAATAATGCCAGAATTTACAGACAGTGGCTCAATAGCAGAAATATTTACAGATAAATTTTTAGATAGAATATTTAATTTCCCAACTCATAATGGTTCTGTCATCGCTGGCAGATAAAAGCTGATAATCGTCGAGCCAAAGTAATTTGTTCACAGATTTAAGATGTGCTCCATATCTGACTGTGTCAATTACCTTTAGAAGTGCAAAGTTGGAATAATCCCAAATTTTGATGGTTTTATCTCTGCTAGCTGTTGCAAAAATATGACCATTTGGATGAAAGGCAATATCATTGACCGTTTGAAGATGAGCTGCCTGAGTGGGGAGTTCTTCATAATTATTCTCTGTTTCTCGAACCCTCAAAAAAGCATCTCTGCCAGCTGATAAGAGGTATTGCCCATCAGGACTGTAGTTAATAGAAAAAACAGAATTTTGATGAGCATTTTTAATCGTCTCTAATATTTCGAGATTCTCAGAATTTAAGAGATAGATATTGGCATCAGAGGAACCGATAGCCAAGATATTTTTCTTGGGATGTTTTGAAATACAACGGAGCGCCTGTTGGCTCAATTGAATAGATTCAGTACATTTAGATTGAGAAATATCCCATAGTGACAAAATACCATCTCCTCCAAGGGCTAATAATTGTTTTTGATTAATTCTGTGAAAGGCAAAGATGCCTTTTTGATGAAATTGTACAGATTTATAATTCAATGAGGTTTTAAGGTCAATCCAATGCAATCCTCCGTACATATTTCCAGCTAGCAATCTGTTTGAATCTTCCAGATGTAGAATAGAAAAAATATTGGAATCAGTCTTTGATAATAATTTTCCCTGATCAGGATTTTTACAGTTCCATTCTACAATCCAGCCGTCACCAGCTGCGGACAAAAAACTCTCTGATTTGTTGAATTTTGACAGTGAATATATGGATGCGTTATGTCCTCTGTATTCCGCAATTTTATTGATTTCTAATTTCATGTATTGTGAAATAGTGTACAGAAAAATAACTATTTTATTGAAAGAAGGTTGAGCTTTCTAGGTTTTAGAAATTTTTATGAACAATTCTCTCCCTTCTCTTGGTTTAATAGAATTGTAGCAAGGTTCGATATAAATATTGTTAAACAACTGTTCAAAGTATTCGAGATATTCCTCCTTACAACCTCCAAATGGGGGACCGTCTTTTGTAAGTGGGAAATTGAAGAGTAGCCCAACTAATTTTCCTTTTTCACTTAAAAGAGCATATATTTTTGAGGCATAATTTAACCTTAGCTGTGTATCTAAAGCACAAAAGAAAGTTTGTTCAACAATTAGATCAAAGTCGGATTCTTCCAATTCGAAAAAGTCAGCATGAAGCAATTGGTTTTTGGGAAAATCGGGAAAACGATTGGCAAAATCCTCTAGGGGTGCCTCGGCCCAATCGCAAAGAAAAACATTTTTAAAACCCTTGTTGAAAAGGTAGGCCGCTTCGTGTGCATTGCCGCATCCCGGAATGAGTATTTTTATAGATTTATCTTCCAGTTGATCAAAATATTCTTTTAGTGGACGGGTAACGGAGCCGGCATCCCATCCGGTTTGTTGCTCAGCATACCTTTCCTGCCAATAATTTTTATCGAGAAGCATCTTTTCTTTTTTGAATTTTAGATTTATAATATTCTTTGTCGGCTATATAAATGGTTTTATCGACAGAGGCATATATCTTACCAGCTTTGTCGATCCAATTGAAAGTTTTTTGAAATTCAAATTCGCGATGTGCACTTATGTTTTCCTTGATTTGATCAATTATTTCTTCCTCGACTAAAAACTGCATAAAGATGGCAGTTTTGGCAGGTTTTTTAAATCGGACGGCTGCTGATTTATCCCAAACGACATAATCTTTTCCGAGGATTTTCATTATTTGAAGCATTAAAATCGGATCTGCTGCTGCATAGATACTGCCTCCAAAGATGGTGCCGACATAGTTACGTGTTTTCCAGCTTAGACTCAATCTCAGATGGACTTCTCTCCAGTCAGAGGAAATAAAAGTAATTTTGCTTCCGGTACCTCTGTAAACAGGAGCAAGGTTCATGAAAAATCTAAAAAAGAAACTGGAACCGGATTCTTTCTTGTTGGAATGGAAAATCCTGCTCATTGGAACGGTTTTAAAAAATGATGGATTTAATCCTTTTTTAAAATGTTGTGCCCCATTTTATCTCTTTTGGTAAGAAGATAAAATTCATTGTGTTCGTTGGGTTGGATTTCCAATTCAACATTCTCAACTATTTCTAGACCGTAACCTACCAAACCAATTCTTTTAGTAGGATTATTGGT
>JBILRD010000136.1:0-5889 GCA_044372845.1 Saprospira sp.
AATTTGGACTTCAATTCAAAGATGATGTTGTATTTGAGAGTAGAAGCAGTGAAGAAACATCCTCACAGGGATTATTTGCCGGTTTTATCAGAAGAAATGGTATCCCACCAAAAATATTACACGTAATTGAAGCAAAAGCTTTTTATCATCATACATGGAAGAAAGGATGGTCAAATCATTTTTCTCTATTGTATAGAGAATTGACTCCATATGGGGACTCAGCCACTATTTCGGGAAAAGGATTTAACTATGGTTATTATTTTAATCCAAGTGACTACAGAACACTTACTAAAAAAGTTGAAACGGCAGAAATATTATTTAGAACAAGATATGCTTATAAAGAGGGTTTGTTGAGAGGTCATTTCTCTGATCTAAGCACAGGATCTAAATTTCCTATTATATCACTTACTTATACTGCAGGCATAAAAGGGATACTAAATTCTAAATTCAACTATCACAGAATTACCCTTGATCTGGATCATTGGTTTTATGTAGGTGCTGCCGGCTGGTTGAAATATTCTATAGAATGCGGTAAGGTTATTGGAAATGTACCATTTTTACTATTAGAAACTCATCCAGGAAATGATGCTTTTTTTTATAACGCCAATTCTTACAACATGATGAATAGTTTTGAGTTTGTCTCAGATACTTGGATTGGTCTAAGATTGGAACAACATCTGGATGGGTATATTTTAAATAAAATACCGCTTATAAGAAAACTTAAGTGGCGAGAGGTTCTATTTTTCAGAGGTACCTGGGGCAGCCTCTCAAAAGAAAATTTAGAAGCTAATGCGCCAAATCTTCAGCAAAATGGAGGAACATATTACGGGGCTTTTAATAAAGGTCCATACATGGAAGCAGGATTTGGATTTGAAAATATTTTCAAATTTTTCAGAATAGATGCTATTTGGAGACTTAACTACTGGGACAATCTCAATGCTCAAAAGTTTTCTGTTAGATTTACGCTAGACTTTAACTTTTAATAATCTACTCAACGATTAACTATTCTATTGTTATTCTGTTATAATTTTTATTGTATTTATATCAGAGAATATTCCCTTTATGTATAGAAGTCTCAGAGAAGCAGCGAATGACCTAGAAAGACATGGTCAGCTTAAAAGAATCAAAACAGAGTTAGATCCAAACCTTGAAATGGCCGAGGTTCATAGGAGAGTTTATGAAGCTCAGGGTCCGGCTCTTTTATTTGAAAATGTAAAAGGGAGTGCATTCCCTGCACTTTCTAATTTGTATGGAACATTTGACAGAACCAGATTTCTTTTCAGAGATACATTAGCCAAAGTTCAAAGGATTATTGAATTAAAAATCGACCCCACTTTAGCTTTAAAAAATCCTCTAAAATACTGGAAATCAGGTTTCACAGCATTGACAGCACTTCCATCAAAATCAAAATGGAACAAACCCATCAAATATGGCGTAACAACAATCGACAAACTACCTCTTATCAAATCATGGCCTATGGATGGTGGTGCTTTTGTCACTTTGCCTCAGGTCTTTAGTATCGCGCCGGATGATAATAACATCATGCGTTCCAATCTGGGAATGTATCGAATTCAATTAAACGGAAATCAATATAAGACAAACGAAGAAATCGGATTACACTATCAACTGCACAGAGGAATTGGAGTTCACCACAGCCAATATAATAACAGCTCTAAACCATTTAAGGTAAGTGTTTTTGTTGGAGGTCCTCCCTCACATGCTTTTTCGGCTATCATGCCACTGCCAGAATCTTTATCTGAACTTACATTTGCTGGATTACTAAATGGGAGAAGTTTCAGATATTTTCAGGAAAATGGTTTTTATCTATCATCTGATGCCGATTTTTGCATTACTGGTACAGTGGTGAAAAATAAAAAAATGCCTGAAGGACCTTTTGGCGATCATCTTGGTTATTATAGTTTAGAACATGAATTTCCTGTTATGGAAGTTGATAAAGTTTACCATAGAAAAGATGCTATTTGGCACTTTACTGTAGTTGGTAGACCACCTGCTGAAGATTCCAGTTTTGGATATCTCATTCATGAGCTAGTTAAAGACCTAACCCCAAATGAATTTCCTGGATTAAAAGACATACATGCAGTTGATGCGGCTGGTGTACATCCTTTACTTTTGGCTATAGGTAGTGAAAGATATATGCCATTCAGAGAGCCAAAGCCTGAAGAGATATTGACAATAGCTAATAGAATTTTGGGTAGCGGACAAACCTCTTTAGCAAAGTATTTAATCATTGCAGCAAATGAAGATAATCCAAAACTTGATACTCATGACATTCCTAACTTTTTAAAACATGTTTTAGAGAGGATTGATTGGAAAAGAGACCTGCATTTTCACACCAATACTACTATTGACACCCTCGATTACTCAGGATCAGGCTGGAATTCTGGATCTAAGGTAGTTATGGCCTGTTGTGGACCTAAAATCAGAGAGTTGAGTATAGAATTACCAGAAAATTTCAAGCTCGATGCCGATTTTACAAATCCTTCATTTGCTCTTCCTGGAATATTATTGATCAAAGGAAAAAAATATCAAGATGAACATTTTGCCAAACAGGAAATGTTTAATCTAGAGAAGTCACTTAAAAATTATGACTTGAATGGCATTGCTATGATAGTTCTTGTCGATGATAGTCATTTTAGCTCAAATACTTTGAACAATTTCTTATGGGTAACGTTTACCAGATCCAATCCAGCCTATGATATACACGGTGTTGGTAGTTTTTATTCACACAAACATTGGGGATGTACTGGACCTTTGATAATTGACGCCAGAGTAAAACCTCATCATGCGCCTACTTTGGAAGTGGATAAAAAAACAAAAGAAAAAGTGGATCAGCTATTTGCCAAAGGAGGCGAGTTAAGTGGTTTAATATAAATTTAATAAAACATTATATGGGAATTTTTGATAAATTCATGGGTTCGTCTAAAAATCAGAACCTTACTAAATTAAACTGGAAAATTTTAAACAGTGACCAACAAGTACAACAAATTTTAGATCTATCACACAGCAAACCGGTTGCTATTTTTAAACATAGCACAAGATGTTCTATAAGCATAATGGCTAAAGATAGGTTAGAAAGAGCATGGAAAGAAGAAGATAACGAATTAGTGGATATTTATTATCTGGATTTGATTTCGTTCAGATCTATTTCAAACTTGGTATCAGAACTTTCTAAAGTTCATCACGAATCACCTCAGTTGATTCTATTTAAAAATGGAGCAGCGATTTATGATGCTTCCCATCAGGAAATCAATCTTGACGATTTAAAAGCAGAATTGTAGATAAAAAAATAGACGCCTTATGGCGTCTATTTTTTTATCTATGATATTTTAATTTTAACCACCAAAATCATCAAAAGAAATATTTTCAGCAGGTACTCCTAACTTGTCTAGAGCAACAAGTACTGATTGGTTCATCATTGGAGGTCCACAGAAATAATATTCAATTTCTTCTGGTTCTGGATGTTTTTGTAAATATTGCTTTTCTAGTACCGGCATGATAAATCCCTTGAAACCATCACCAGGAGAATCAATATCTGTTTTTTCAGTCCAATTATCTTCTGGTAAAGGATTATCTAATGAAATATAGAATTTGAAATTCGGGAAATTTCTTTCAATCTCTCTGAACTGTTCAATATAGAATAACTCTCTCTTCGTACGACCACCGTACCAGAAGGATACTTTGCGATCTGATGTTTTCAAAGTGTGGAAAAGGTGGAAAAGATGAGAACGAAGAGGTGCCATGCCTGCTCCCCCACCAATATAAACCATTTCTTTTTTGGTTGGTTTGATATGAAACTCACCATAAGGACCTGAAACCATAACTTTATCACCAGGATTACGAGTAAAGATGTAGGAAGAACATACACCTGGATTTACAGCTTGATATCCGTCCCATACTCTTTTGCCATCAACATCTTTGAATTTAAATGGTGGTGTTGCGATACGTATATTTAACATCACAATATTACCTTCAGCGGGGTGATTAGCCATGGAATAAGCTCTGAATTGAGGCTCAGGATTCACCATTTTAAGTCCCCACATTTGATTTTTATCCCACTCACTTTGAAATTTTTGTTGATCATCACCATGATGTTCTGGATGAGCAGTGATATCCATATCTTTGAATTCGCAGGTTATGACTGGTACATCAATCTGAATATAGCCACCTGGTTCAAAATGTAAAGACTCTCCCTCCGGTAATTTAACAACAAACTCTTTGATGAAGGAAGCCACATTATAGTTGGATACCACTTCACACTCCCATTTTTTGATTCCGAAAATCTCTTCTGGGACTTTTATTTGCATATCTCCTCTAACCTTTACTTGACAAGCAAGCCTCCATTTGTCTTTGGCATCTTTACGAGATATATGATTTAATTCAGTTGGTAAAATATCACCACCACCGTCTAGGACCTGACATTTACACATGGCACAAGTTCCTCCACCTCCACAGGCAGATGGCAAGAAAACACTTTCAGTTGCTAAAGCAGATAATAGCGAGGATCCTGGTTTAACAGCCAAGACCTTTTCGCCTCCATTAACAGAAATACTGACATCCCCCTGAGGAACCAACTTTTTCCTGGCTGTTATCAATCCCGCAGAAAGCAAAAGGATAACAATAGAGAAAACTGCAATTGAAACAAGTATTGATACGACTAACATTGATCAATAATTTATTAAGTTTTAAATCTTTTTTATTTGATAAATTCGGCAGGATTGATACCCATAAAACCCATGAATGCCATTCCCATTAACCCAGTAAGAATAAAAGCCATGCCCAATCCTCTAAGAGGACCTGGAATAGCAGCCGTTCTCAATTTTTCTCTGATAGCAGCAAAGGCAATAATTGCTAAAGCCCAACCAACACCAGCACCTATTCCAAAAGCAGTAGACTGTCCAAAGTTGTATTCACGAGAAACCATGAATAATGAGGCTCCTAAGATAGAACAGTTTACTGTGATCAGGGGCAAGAAAATACCTAGCTGATTGTAAAGTGAAGGAGAAGCTTTTTCTACTACCATTTCAACTAATTGAACAAGTGCCGCTATCGTTGATATAAATAGTATCAAACGAAGAAAAACTAAATTTACACCTGGAATGACTGCTCCATCTTTCATAAGAAAATAGTCAATTAACCAATTGACCGGTGTGGTTATTGCCAATACAAAAACAACCGCGATTCCCAAACCGATAGCTGTTTTTACACTTTTAGAAACAGCCAAATATGAACACATTCCCAAAAAATAAGAAAGAATCATATTATCAATAAAAGCTGCCTTTAGAAAGACGTTTAATATATCGCCCATGATATTATAATTATTAAAGTTTAATCAAATTAAGAAATATCAATCAATTTTTTATTACTACTTCTTTGAATCCAAATGAGGACTCCAATCAAGAATAGAGATGCACATGGTAATACCATAAGGTTATTGACAACATAAGCATCTGGCATAATTTTCCAGCCCATGAATGATCCTTTACCGAATAACTCTCTGATGACTGCCATTACTACCAATATAAACCCATAACCTAAACCATTTCCAATACCATCTAAAAAAGATTGCCATGGTTTATTAGCCATTGCATAAGCCTCCAAACGACCCATTACAATACAGTTAGTAATAATCAGACCAACAAATACAGTAAGCATCTCATAGGCACTATAGGCAAAGGCTCCTAAAAGCATATCAACAACCTGTACAAGTGCTGCTACGATAAGCAATTGAACAATCATACGAATAGAACTAGGAATAGTTTTTCTCAATGCAGATGTAACCAGGTTTGAAAAAGCAGTAACAAGAGTTACCCCGACTGCCATGATTAATGCAGGATACACCTGAGATGTTACCGCAAGCGCAGAGCAAAC
>JBILRD010000277.1:0-3758 GCA_044372845.1 Saprospira sp.
ATTTGGAGCACCACCTCTGATGATCAGGTCATTACGAAAGGAATTTGTAGTGGTAACACCTGGTAATACTCTGATTACTTTGGAAATATCTCTGTTTCCACCAGGATTTCTCTGAATTTCGGCGGTTCCAATGGTTTGAAGGGAAACAGGGCTTTCTTCCACTTTTTTGAAGGGAGATGCTAAAATTACAACTTCTTCAGTGACTTCATCTTCTTCTTCAAGAACAAAATCAATAAACGCTGGTCTTGAATTTGTAACCTGAATTTCTGTTTTTGTTTCAGATCTATAACCTAAAAAACTTGCTGTAACGCTGTAAAAACCTGGTTCTAAACCTGAGATTTCAAAGTTACCTTCAATATCTGAGGAAGTTCCTTTTGATGTTCCGCTGATGATCACATTAGCACCGATGATTGCTTCGTTTGTATTGACATCAATAATTTTACCTTTAATACTTCCATTCTGAGAAAATGCTTCAACTGACAACAAAAGTAGAGTTGTCAGAAAACAAAATTTTAAAATTTTTTTCATTTTGACTATTTAGGGTTGATATAAAAACCTAAAGTAAATGAAAATAAAACCTTTTTGTTTAATTAAATAGGTGAAATAATTAAACAAAATAACTTTGTTCATCTTTTAACCATTAAAATCCTTGAGAAATCTAATAAAAAAATCTCGTTGAGGAAGTTTCCCAACGAGATTCATTGTAAAATGTTAGATTTCTATTAAGCTAAGTCAATATCCTTGCAAAGATAAACATCCTGAACCGCTTCGATGATTCCAATTCCTTCATTGATAGGTTTTTGGAAGGCTTTACGACCTAAAATCAATCCTACTCCACCAGCTCTTTTATTGATAACTGCAGTTTGTACAGCATCTTGAAGGTCATTACCCCCTGCGGCACCGCCTGAATTCAACAGACCTACTCTGCCCATATAACAATTGGCTACCTGATAACGGCAAAGGTCAATAGGATGATCGGTACATAGTTCACCGTACATTTTTTTGTGTGACTTGGCGAAGTTCAACGCTGTAAAGCCTCCGTTGATTTCAGGAAGTTTTTGTTTGATAATATCTGCCTGAATCGTTACACCCAAGTGGTTTGCCTGACCAGTTAAATCAGCAGCCACATTGTAATCCTTTCCGTCTTTAGAAAACGCATTATTTCTGGTATAACACCATAAGATGGTAGCCATACCCAACTCGTGAGCATATTCAAAGGCTTCAGCTATAAAATTTGATCGTACTTGTTTGGATAGGTCATCAATTCGTTGTGATTGATCTTTACAATCATCGGAATTTTATGTGCATATTTTCTTGCTACTGATGCCAAAACGCCGTAAGTAGAAGCTACACCGGAACAACCAGACTCATGCGCCAGCTTGACGATATTTTCAGGATCAAAATAAATTGGATTAGGAGCAAAGGAAGCTCCTGCAGTATGTTCTATTCCCTGATCGACAGGAAGAATAGAAACATAGCCTGTTCCACCCAATCTGCCATGACCATAAAGTGTTGAAATGCTACGAAGGGTTTGTATATTTCTGTTGGAATCTTTCCAAACCTGGTCAATAAAATCCGGATTGGGTTTGTACAGCGTTTCTTTTTTAAAAGTATTGGATTGAAAATCTAAAAGATTCTTGGATTGCTCATCTCCCAATAAGCCTACAATTTTATCTAACAAAGACATAAAAAATGATTTATTTATTCAATTAGTTACAATAAAAACAAAAATAAGAAAATTCGATAAATCAGTTATTCTTAATGACAAAAAAGAAAAAACTACTTTTCAGGAGATTCTGAATCTATCAGTCTGACAGACCTGGTACTATCCAAAAGAGTTGAATCGACATCAGCTTTTATGACAACATCACTGATACCACTGTAAGAACTTAAGTACCATTCCTTACTGGCAGGATTTAAAGAAAACTGCATATCAATACTAAAAGCCTGGTTAACGATGACCTGTTGTTCAATCAAATCAAAAGCTTTATTTCTAACAATCACCTTGTAGGCAGGATTATTAAAATCGATTGGTTTCAGAACTTTCCATTGCTCTTCTTCAATGATTTGAACTCTGCCATCTTCCATTATTTTACCTGTAATTGGAAAATCAATTCTTGATAATTGAAAATTGACATCATTGTAAAACTTTTGCTGGAAGGCATTAAAATCTTCCCTACCCTGATTATCTTTTGGCAATTGACCAGATCTTGTACAGGCATTCAACAAGGTTAAACCTACGATCAATAATAAGGAGATTGTTATTTTAGTTTTCATTTGAATTGAATTAAGATTCATAAACATAACAAAGTATATAATTATCTATTTCCTGATAATATGCTTGATAATGATTGACAAAATTAAGTTTTTTTATGCAAGCATTAAATGAATCGCCGGTAGTTTTATATTGCGAATTCCAATTTAAAATCAGATTTTCTTTAAAATCCAAATCACCAAGCCCATAAGCTTTGAACAAAGATTCTTTTACTCCCCAGTGGATGTGTTTCTGTTCCAGTTGATAAGCATTGGATTCCCATATTTTTTGCAGATCATCTTCCCTAATAAATTTAAAATCAATTGTATTAAGCCTATCTGTCATTTTCTGAATATCGATACCGACATTTTTTTTTGAAATAATCACTGCTGCCATTTTTTCTGAATGACTGATAGACAAACAAAGCCCCCTTTCTTCAAGGTAGGGCCTTCCATGCTGATCTTTTTTAACATTTCGATAGTTTTCAGCACCAATAAGCTCCGACAGGAGCAATCTGCTGGCCATCCACTGAATTCTGGTTTCTGTATGTTTTATTGGGGGAATTTGATTTTCTTGATTAAAAATATTTTGATGTACAAAAAAAGATTCTGGCTCTTCGATTTTCCAAAGACCAATGGTATAATCTTCATTTTGACTGTGACAAACAAAGGGCATATTCAACAATAATTTGATGCAAATTAAGAATAACTATCTTAAAGAGAAAAGCCGTTGTCAAAATACCAAATAATTTATGCCGTTTAGATTCCAGAATTTCTCTTAAAAAAATTATTTTGTACTATTAAGCGAATCATCATGTACAAATTTATTTTAACCCTTGGACTTATAGCAATTTTTCACAGCATCTATGCTGTTGAATACTACGAGAAAATCAACTCTCCTCAAAGAAAAATAAAGCTGGAATTTAAAATCCAATCCAAAAAAGCGCAATATGAAGTTTTTTTTGAAGGTTCAAAAATTATTTCCAACGGCCATGTAGGGTTTTTATTGCTGGAAAAAGACAGCTTGTCTGAATTCGAATATGACCATCACAAGACCTATTTGGTAGATGAAAGCTGGATTCCAGTATGGGGACAAAATGCGCTTATAAAGAATATTTATACCGAAATGATTGTAGATCTAAAATCAACAAAAAACCGGAAACTAAGACTGTATTTTAGACTTTATGATGATGGGTTTGCTTTTAGGTATGAAATTCCAAGTCAAAAAAATTTAAAGGATATAAATATCATCTCGGAAGAAAGCCGATTTGAACTCATCGGTAAATTCAACTGCTGGTGGATTTGGGCCGATTACAATACTTTGGAAAAATTATACAACCAAACTGACCTTGATTCCGTCAAACATGTTGCGACTCCATTTACAATGAAAAGAGATGACGGCCTTTACATGAGCATTCACGAAGCATCTATTGAGGATTATTCTACTATGACTCTTTTAAAGGAGTCGGGGCAAACCTTCAAAGTCAACTTAGTTCCCTGGTCAG
>JBILRD010000249.1:0-4137 GCA_044372845.1 Saprospira sp.
AAATCAAAGAACAAGCTTAAATCACCCTGGAGAGCCTTTATAATTGGAAAATCTGCAGCTGAAATAGCCAATTCCAATTTGATTCAGAATTTGAATGAATATTCTAAAATCAAAGATCCGAGTTGGATAAAACCTATGACCTATGTTGGAATATGGTGGGAAATGCACCTTGGTATTTCATCATGGCATGACAAATCAAAAATTCCACATGGAGCAACTACTGAAAATGCTATAAAGTATATTGATTTCGCTGCTGAAAATAATATTGGAGCAGTATTGGTTGAAGGTTGGAACAGCGGTTGGGAAAATTGGGGAAAGAAAAATGCATTTGATTTCACTAGCTCCTCTGAAGATTTTGATTTAAAAAAAGTTGTTGCCTATGCCCATTCAAAATCTGTTGAATTTATTGGTCACCACGAAACAGGAGGCGATACAGAAACTTATGAAAAAAGAGTAAAAAAAGCATTTAGATTATACAAAAAATTAGGTGTAAAAGCTGTAAAAACAGGATATGCAGGTCCTGTAAGTCCAGTAGGAGAACATCATCATGGACAATGTATGGTTAGACATTACAATAAAGTGATGAAACTGGCTGCTAAGTATCATTTGATGTTGGATGTTCACGAACCGATTATCTTATCAGGGCTCAGCAGAACTTATCCAAATTTAATGACTGCCGAAGCTGTGCGGGGTATGGAATGGAATGCCTGGAGTGAAGGTAATCCACCAAACCATACATGTACCCTTCCATTTACCAGAGCAATTGCTGGCCCAATCGATTATACAGCTGGAATTTTTGATATTGACTTATCTGCTCATCAAGGTAAAAGATCGAAATGGAATGCAGAAGAAAAAGGAAAAACTGCTGTCCACAGCACATTATCCAATCAGCTTGCTTTGATGATTGTGCTATACAGTCCGCTACAAATGGCTGCCGACTTGATTGAAAATTATCAAAATCATCCTGCTCTTTATTTTATTAAATCAATGCCCAGCAGCTGGGATGAAAGTAGAATCTTGGATGCTGAAATAGGAGCATATACTATAACAGCCAGAAGAAAAGGGGAGATTTGGTACCTGGCAGGAATTTGCAATGAAAAAGGAAAAGAACTGGATTTGAATTTAGATTTTCTGGAAAAAGATTTACCACATTATGGATTACAATGCATCGATGCCGACAATTCACATTTTGAACATCATCCGGAGGAATACATAATCGAAGAAAAAATCCTTAGTTCAAATGACAAATTAAAAATAAAAATGGCTCCAGGTGGCGGATTCATAATGAAATTAAAACCCTAGTTCAAGTAATTGACATTAACAATTATTTTAAATTTATACTACTCGGATAAGAAAATACCTATATTTACGTTAAGACATTTTGACAATTTAACTTGATTGATAAAAATTGAGCGATGAGATCTGCCAAACTGACCATCTTCCTATTCCTGCTTTTTACTTCCAGTTTAACTGCCCAACATCATATTGAAGCAGTTGCAAAACCTGAATTACCTTACCAATTTTGGGTTCATTATCCTGATGGGTACAAAAACAACCCTAATAAAAAATATCCCTTGTTGATGTTTCTCCATGGTCGTTCGCTACAAGGAACTGATTTGAACAGGGTAAAAAATTATGGGGTGATTTATGAAATTCTAAGAGGATTAAAACTAGAATTTATTGTTGTCGCACCACAATGCCAATCGGGTTGGGATAATAGTAAACTGATCAAAATTCTAGATTATGCCGAAAATACATACAGAGTAGACAAAAGCAAGGTCTATCTGACGGGAATGAGCATGGGCGGCTACGGATGCTGGATGTTTGCCGGTGCTTATCCAAAACGATTTGCAGCGATTGCTCCTGTTTGCGGAGGCGGATTGACAAAAGATGCCAAAAATTTATGTTCAATACCTCATTGGGTGCATCATGGAGACAGGGATAATGCCGTATTGATCTCTGAATCTCAAAAAATGGTCGATGCTGTCCGAGCTGCAGGTAACAAAAGAGTTGAATTTACTATTTATAAAAATCAGGGACATGATCTTCACGGAGTTTACAACAATAGAATGTTGTATGACTGGTTTTTAAAATATAACATCGACAATGCCCCTAAAGATGAGAATGGGAATACCAATTATTTAAGTCAGGAGGAACAAATGATTATCAATTCTATAAAGGATAGTCTTATACAATCAAAAACTGTTGTGGAAGAAAAGAAAAAGGAGGATGTTAATACTGAAAAAAAAGTATTAGTTCCAAAACTAACAGATGATTTCAAGAATAGAAACACACAGAACAACTCTAATAACAACCTAGAATCACCTAAAAAAGAGGGGGAATAGGACTATTTGTCTTCCTTGAATTTTAATGCAACCCCGTTGATACAATACCTTAGTCCGGTAGGTGCAGGACCATCATCAAAAACATGACCCAAATGACCTCCGCATCGACTGCATTGAATTTCTGTTCTGATCATTCCATGACTTCTGTCTTCCAGTTCCTTTACATTTTTGGAATTTACAGGTTCAAAATAACTTGGCCAACCACATCCGGAATTAAATTTACTGTCTGAAAAAAAGAGCGGTAAATCACAGGCAGCACAATGATAGACACCTTTTTTCTTGTTATCTAAGAGTTCTGAGGTGTAAGGTCTTTCAGTACCTTTTTCTCTTAGAATGACAAACTGTTCCGGACTTAAAATAGACTTCCAGTCACTGTCTTTTTTAATAACTTCTTTGCCATCAAATACTATAGAACTGTCTGTTTTTAAATCAGATTTCTGTACTGAAGATGAGCTATCCTGAGCCGACTTACAGGAAAAAAAGAAAACTGTTATGATGATTATCCATTTCATTTTTTGTTGGATTTCTCTTTGAAGTATTTAGGATTAACCAATAACAATCCGAATGATTCTCCGTCGTATTTTCCCTGATTGGCATGATGTGTTCCGTGAGCTCTCAAAATACCTCTCGAATACCAGCCGTCTAATTGCTTGAACCATTTGAAACGCTGATGGATATAAACGTCATGGATTAGAAAATATATTAGCCCGTATATAGAGATACCGACCCCTACAAAAAACAAGAAAAAGAGTTCGGAATAAATGGAACCCAGCATATAACTGGCAGCACTTGGTACGGCAAATACCAAAAAGAACAAGTCATTTTTCTGGAAGAAACCATCAACTGTGTGTGGTTTATGGTGATCTTCATGCCATATCCATAAAAAACCATGCATTAGGTATCTGTGAGCCAACCAGGCAACAAATTCCATTGCCAGTACTGAGGCTAGTGTTACAAAAGTGTAAAATAAAAATTCCATATAGTTACTTGTAAGTTTTGAACTTATGATTTTCTTTAACAATACTTGTAAAATTAGGTTTAAATAATTTAAACTAATTATGACAGAACATTTATTTTTACATTCAAATACCATTATAAATGAGAGCCATCACCTTATTATTACTTTTTGCTGTTTTATTCAGCAGCTGTGAAAAGCAAAGTAAAAAAGACAGAGATTTGATACTGAAGTACATTTCTGATAACAATCTCAATGCAGTAGAAGGCCCTGAAGGCTTATTCTATATCATAGAGCAAGTAGGCACAGGTGGCAATCCAAGCACTTCAAGTACAGTTACAGTACACTATGAAGGATTTTTATTGGATGGCTCCAAATTCGACTCCTCTATTGACAGAGGAACACCTTCAACATTCGGATTAAGCCAAGTCATCAGAGGTTGGCAATTGGGTATTCCATTTTTTAAATCTGGTGGAAAAGGAAAATTATTGATACCCTCCTCTCTGGGATATGGCAGTCAGAGTGTTGGCAATGGTGCCATTCCTGCTAATTCTGTATTAATTTTTACTATTGATTTAATTAGTTTTCAGTAAGCAGATTTCACCTTTTAAAAAGAATTACTTAGTACTTTGATTAAGATTTCTAAATTCCTAATCGCGTATTTTTATATAAATAGTAGAACATAATCGCATAATTATATATAAATAATAGATTATAATCGCATAATTATATATAAATTGTAGAATAGGAACTAAAAATTGATTATTTTTGCTTAGCATCAAGATTTAAAAAATATAAAAATCATGAACATAAGCAGAGATATAGTCAACATCTGGC
>JBILRD010000077.1:0-7834 GCA_044372845.1 Saprospira sp.
GAGATATTACGACTTGGTAACAGTTGAAGCTGAAATTGAAGTAAAAAATTTTAAGTCAAAAGAAATTCGATTGGATACCAAAAGAGCTATTATTGGTAAACTTGTAGAATCCAATGAAAAGTGGAAGTTGACTCCAAGAATTCAAAATTACGATAGCTACAATCCTTATACTGACATTGTTTGGGAACTAAAAATAAAATCAGGTGAGACCAGGAAAATTACATGTAAATATGAAATCTACGTGGCTCATTATTAAAATATGGTTAACATCTAATTCTATGGTGTTGGTCGCTCTATAAAATATGGAATTACAAACTGTTAAACAGAGATTTGGTATCATCGGACATTCAGTTCAACTGGAGCATGCTTTAAAAACCTCTATTCAGGTGGCTCCAACTGATTTGACTGTACTCATTACTGGTGAGAGTGGGGTAGGTAAGGAATCATTTTCAAAAATCATTCACAGCTTATCCACCAGAAAGCATAATAATTTTATAGCCATTAACTGTGGTGCCTTACCTGAAAGTACTATAAATTCTGAATTGTTTGGACATACTAAAGGTGCTTTTACGGGAGCTGTCGGAGATAGAAAGGGGTATTTTGAAACCGTCAACGGTGGAACGATTTTCCTGGATGAAATAGGAGAAATGCCCCTTGACACTCAAACTTTTTTGCTTAGAGTACTGGAACAAGGCGAGTTTGTAAAAGTAGGATCCTCCGTTGTTGAAAAGACAGATGTAAGAGTTATTGCAGCAACAAATGTTAATCTTTTAGATAGAATAAAACAAGGGAAATTCAGAGAGGATCTCTATTATCGATTGAGTACCGTTGTTATTTCTGTTCCAGCCCTTAGAGAGAGGGGAGATGATGTTCAGTTACTTTTCAGGAAATTTGCTACCGAATTTTCTGAGCAATACAGAACACCTGTAATCAGGTTGGATGATAACGCCCAGCTTTTGTTGCAGCAATATTCATGGCCAGGAAACATTCGAGAATTGAAAAATATAGCGAAAAGGGTTTCTTTGTTTGCTGAAGATAAATTTGTCAATGCCTCTGAACTGTTAAGATTTTTACCTGAAACCAATCAGTCCAATTTGCCGATACCTTCAGCTAATTATAGTTCTAGCTCTGAAAATCCCCACGGAGCGGGCTTTTATGAAAGAGAAATTTTGTTTAAGTTTTTATATGACATGAAAAAAGACTTGAATGATTTAAAGAATTTAATTGCTGAGCTGGCAAGAACAAACAATCTTCAGATGCCATCTTCTATGTCTGTGGGTACTGCTGTTACACCTGTTCCAACCGCACCTTTTGTATCTGAAGGATATGAAAAGCCTATCTCAACGAGTTCTCAACCTTTCATTATCAACCCTACAGTTTTGGAATCCAATCACAATGATTTTGGAGATGTCGAAGAGGTGGAGGAAAGCTTGTCAATGGACCAGATGGAGAAAGAATTGATAGAACGTGCTTTGAAAAAACATAGGGGAAGAAGAAAGGAAGCAGCAAAAGAACTAAGAATTTCAGAAAGGACCTTGTATAGAAAAATCAAGGCATACGATATTGAAATGTAAATTATAACCAAATCTAATGAAAAAAGTACAAAAATCTGATTCAGAATGGAAAATAGAGCTCAATGATCTGGAGTACAATGTACTTAGGATGGCAGCAACAGAGAGACCATTCAGCGGAAAGTACAATGATTTTGAAGAGGAAGGAACTTATTCTTGTCGAGCTTGTGGGCATAAACTTTTTGATTCCTCTGCAAAATTTCATTCTGGTTGTGGTTGGCCAAGTTTTTGGGGAGAATTAGAGGAGGCAGATATAATCCAAAAATTAGACAGAAGCCATGGAATGACAAGAATTGAACTTTTATGCCCATCTTGTGATAGTCATCTTGGACATATTTTTAATGATGGTCCTCTGCCAAGTGGAAAAAGATACTGTATCAATTCTGTATGTTTGAAATTTGACCCTAAACCTTAATTTTTTGTAGTTCCCCGCTTTAGCATTTTTATAGAATGATCAATTTAAAAGATAAAAAAATTCTTGTCACAGGAGGTGCGGGATTCATAGGTTCTAATTTAGCAGAATATCTGCTGTCAAATGGCGCTTCAATGGTCAGAGTTTTGGATAATTTTTCATCCGGATATATTTCAAATTTAAAATCTATTAAGGATGCTCCAAATTTCCAGTTAATCAATGGGGATATTACTAACATAGATGATTGTTTAGAAGCTTGTCAGGGAATAGATATTATTTCTCATCAAGCTGCTATGGGCTCTGTGCCAAGATCAGTCAAGGAGCCCCACCTTACTGCTTTGAATAATATTGTCGGTTTTGTCAATATGGTTCATGCAGCAAATCAGAATGGTATCAAACGATTTGTCTATGCTTCTTCCTCTTCGGTTTACGGAGATGATTTTAGATTACCTAAGGTAGAAGAGAATATTGGTAAACCGCTCTCGCCTTATGCAATATCAAAGAGAAATAATGAAGAATTTGCAAGAAATTTTGCTGAGTTATATGATATGGAATTCATAGGATTGAGATATTTCAATGTTTTTGGTCCAAAGCAAAGTCCGAATGGTGCTTACGCTGCTGTCATTCCTTTGTTTATTGATGCTTGTCTGAATGATAAACCTGTCTATATCAACGGTACTGGCGCTCAAACCAGAGATTTTACTTTCATTGATAATGTTATTCAAGCGAATATTAAAGCAATGTTCACTAATGATCATCAAGCCTTGAATAAAAGTTACAACATAGGTTGCGGAGGAAGATATTCTGTATTACAATTGTTTGAAGGAATCAAAAGAGCAGCAAGTTCTAATTCTGAACTTATTTTCCGAGATGCTAGGGATGGAGATATTCTGGATTCTCAGGCGGATATTTCAAAAGCTTGCAAATACTTAGGATATCAACCAACTGTTGATTTTTGGGAGGGCTTGGAAAAGACTGTCAAATACTTTAAAGATCTCCAATAAAAAATGGGTTTCCAAACTAAATTGGAAACCCATTTTTAAAAAATTTATTATCTTATTTTGTCGCCTCTCTTCTTGATCCAAAGACAGATGTAATATATTCTCTGTTCATTAGGGCGATATTATCCAATTTTATACCTTTTGGACATTCAGCCTCACAAGCAGCAACATTTGAACATGCTCCAAAGCCATCTCTATCCATTTGTGTAATCATGTTTAGAACGCGTTGTTTTGCTTCCACTCGGCCTTGAGGTAAAAGTGCCAATTGAGATATTTTAGCTGATGTAAACAACATCGCAGAAGCATTAGGGCAAGCAGCAACACAAGCACCACATCCAATGCAGGTAGCAGCTTCGAAAGCACGCTTTGCAGTATTCATTTCAATAGGAATGGCATTACCGTCTGGAGTTCCTCCAGTGTTAACAGAAACATATCCACCCGCCTGAATGATACGGTCAAATGCACTTCTGTCTACAACCAGGTCTTTGATAACCGGGAAAGCTTTAGCTTTGTATGGCTCAATATAAATGCTATCTCCATCATGGAAGTGACGCATGTGCAATTGACAGGTCGTTGTTCCCTGCATTGGACCGTGAGGGCGACCATTTATAACCAAGCTACAAGATCCGCATATTCCTTCGCGACAATCATGTTCGAAAGAAACGGGTTCTTTTTTTTCCATGATAAGTTGTTCGTTCAATACATCCAGCATCTCTAAGAAAGACATGTGAGTATTAATTTTTACGGTATGGTTCTCAAATTTTCCCTTAACGTTTGGTCCTTTTTGTCTCCAGACTTTAAGGTGCAGGGTGATTTCTTCGTGAGCCATGATATATGTTTTTTAGATTATTAAATTTAATAAGATTTTAAATGGGAACTATTATTTGTAGTTACGAGAAACTATTTTGATGTTTTCATAGGCCAATTCTTCTTTGTGAAGTTCTGGTTCTGCGCCTACACCTTTAAATTCCCAGGCAGCAACGTATGCATAGTTGTCATCATCACGCTTAGTTTCTCCACCTTCCTCCTGATATTCTTCACGGAAGTGACCACCACAGGATTCATTTCTATTCAAAGCGTCGACAATCATCAGTTCCGCTAGTTCAATAAAGTCCGCTACGCGTAAGGCTTTTTCTAGTTCAGGGTTAAATTCTTTAGCGCTTCCTGGAACATATACGTTTGTCCAGAATTCATCTCTAAGTTTTCTGACCAGATCACGAGCTTTCAATAGGCCTGCTTCATTGCGAGCCATACCACAGTATTCCCACATAATTTTCACACCAAGTTCTCTGTGGAAAGATTCAACAGAACGATTTCCTTTGATGCTTAAAAGTTTGTTGATTCTTTCTTCAACATCTTTCTGAGTCTTCTCAAATTCAGAATTGTTTGTATCGATTTTAGGCGTACGAATTTCATTGGACAAGAAAGTACCGATAGTATAAGGAAGGATAAAGTAACCATCAGCCAGACCTTGCATCAAGGCTGAAGCACCTAATCTATTCGCACCATGTTCAGAGAAATTCGATTCGCCCAAAGCGAAAAGACCAGGTATGGTTGTTTCCAAATTATAATCTACCCAAAGACCACCCATAGTGTAGTGGATAGCAGGATAAATTCTCATTGGAGTTTCATATGGATTTTCACCGGTAATTTTTTCATACATTTCGAAAAGATTACCATATTTATTTTCAATAACTTCTTTACCCCACTTGTATATTTGAGCTTCAGAAGCATTTTCTTGACCTTTGGTGTTGGCTACTGATCTGCCATATCTCATTAGGTTAGAAGAAAAATCAAGATATACTGCAAGACCGCTTGAACCGATGCCTCGGCCTTCATCACAAACATTTTTGGATGCTCTTGAAGCCACATCTCTTGGTACAAGATTACCAAATGCAGGATAAATGCGCTCCAAATAGTAATCTCTTTGATCTTCTGCTATTTGAGTTGGTTTTAATTTGCCAGATTTGATGGCTTCAACATCTTCTTTTCTTTTTGGGACCCATACTCTACCATCATTTCTTAAAGATTCTGACATCAATGTCAACTTAGACTGATAGTCTCCAGATACAGGGATACAAGTTGGGTGAATTTGACAGAAGCATGGATTAGCAAAATAGGCACCTCTTTTATGAACCTGCCATGCAGCAGATACGTTAGAGCCCATTGCATTGGTTGAAAGGTAGTAAACATTACCATAGCCACCAGTTGCTAAAACAACAGCATGAGCACCATGTTTTTCTAGTTCACCAGTGATAAGATTTCTCGCGATGATACCTCTTGCTTTTCCGTCAATAGTTACCAGGTCTAACATTTCATGACGGTTGTACATTTTTACTGTGCCCAGTGATATTTGTCTGGACAAAGCACTGTAGGCACCAAGTAATAATTGTTGACCAGTTTGACCGGCAGCATAGAAGGTACGTTGAACCTGAGTACCGCCAAAAGATCTGGTGTCTAATAATCCACCATATTCTCTTGCAAATGGAACTCCTTGGGCAACACATTGGTCAATGATGTTTACAGAAACTTCAGCGAGACGGTATACATTACCTTCGCGAGCTCTGTAGTCACCTCCTTTGATGGTATCGTAGAATAGTCTGTAAACGCTATCGCCGTCATTCCTATAATTTTTGGCAGCATTTATACCTCCTTGTGCCGCAATAGAGTGAGCTCTTCTTGGGCTGTCATGAAAAGTAAAGCATTTTACATTATAACCAAGTTCACCAAGAGTGGCAGCAGCAGAAGCCCCGGCTAATCCGGTACCAACAACAATAACGTCTAAACGAAGTTTGTTGTTTGGAGCAACCAATGGCATTGTAGATCGATACTTTACCCATTTTTCAGATAAAAGACCTGGAGGTGTTTTAGAATCTAACTTTTTCATATTTTATAGATGTTATCAGATTTTCAATATCAAAAATAACTATTAGTTAGCACCATTGATGTGCATAATATAAAAATAAATCGGCATGCTTGCAAACCCAAGTGGTACCAGAATAGAAAACATCCAACCTAATCCTTTGACGATAGGTGTATATTTGGGGTGTGTTAATCCAAGTGTTTGGAAAGCGCTTTGGAAACCGTGAATAAGGTGGAGCGCCAGTGCAACTAAGCCTAATAAATAGGTTATTACTACCCATTCTTGTGCAAAAGCAATTTTTACCTCGTCGTATAAAGTAACTCCGTCAGCTAAACCAATTATTTTGGCTTTCAACCAAAATTGTCCCATGTGAAGTAGCAAGAAGGCAAGGATTAACGTGCCTAATAATGCCATGTTTCTTGAAGCTACTTTAGCCTCAGTTGGTGATGTTTGTTTGCCTGCATATCTATTAGATCCGCCACTTGCTGATCTGTTGGCAGCAGCTAGTAATAAACCTTGAATAGCGTGTAAAATAATAAAGAAGTACAAACCGTATGAGACAGTTTTAATTATTGGATTGTGCGCCATGAATTCAGCATATTCATTGAATTTATGGCCATCGCTGTCAGCAAAAAGTTTAAGGTTGCCTATCATGTGTATTACAAGAAAGCTACACAAGAATAGACCTGTTAAGCTCATGATGACCTTTTTGCCCAAAGAAGAAGTCAGAAAATTAACTAACCATTTCATAATATAGATTTTGTTTTGATATGGTATGATTGAATGATTTAAATAATAACAGTAGCAGAATTGAATTGTTTAACTATGATATACAGTTTGTCAAGTTAAGACCCTCATTCCAACTGAGTTTCAAAATTATTATTATTTAAGACAAAATTATATTGAACGGATGAATTTATTTAATTTTACAATTGTTAAATGACTATCTGTTTTGTAATTTAGATTGAATCTAATTTAATATAGTTTCGAAGAATAAGTTTTTTTAATTTTTATCAAAGTAAACTGCAAATCGCTTCATCGCTTCTTTAATAGAAGAGGAAAGTCCGAACAACGCAGAGCATCGCGCCACCTAACGGGTGGAAACAGGGTTTAATTGCCTTGTTATGGAAAGTGTCACAGAAAATAACCGCCGTGTTAATCATACAAGGTAAGGGTGAAAATGTGCGGTAAGAGCGCACACGGCAAATGGAGACATTTGTTTGGGATAAACCCCGCGAGTTGAAATGCCATGTATACCGACTTCCAAGTAATTGGTAAGAGTTGCTCGCTCGATGTCGGAGGGTAGGCAGCTAGAGTGTTCAAAGTGATTTGACATCAAGATAAATGATGAAGGTCTCCTCGGAGAAACAGAATTCGGCTTATAGATTTGCAGTTTTTCTTTTTTTTATTCAATTGTTATCAATTTTTTTGATTTCTTATTTGTATTTCAACAGAATATTTTTACTTTTGCAATCCTCAAATAAAAACAAGAAATTTAATTAATCAATATAATTTGTCATGGCAAATCATAAATCTTCAAAAAAACGTATTCGTCAGACTCTAAAGCGTCGTCTTCAAAATCGTTTTTACAAAAAATCTACACGCTCTGCAATCAAACGTTTGCGTACATTAAAAGAAAAATCTGAGGCTGTCGTATTCTTGCCCAAGGTGACATCTATGATTGATCGTTTATCTAAAAAAGGTCAGTTTCACAAAAACAAGGCTAATAATCTCAAAAGCAAATTAACTAAATACGTTAATACGCTCTAGTTAAAATTATTATCCAGACTAATAATATTTAAGTACATTTGTTACAGGTTTTAGTAGCAAATGTACTTTTTATTTATATTTACTACTGTAAAATTCTTATTTAAGAATCTTCTTGATCTTGGTTTTGGAATATCATTTTTAGCCCTCTTTTCAATAAAACTATGCTTGAGGCATTAAAAAGTAGTCGTTTCCTTTTTATTTTCCCTGATAAAAATCA
>JBILRD010000078.1:0-7744 GCA_044372845.1 Saprospira sp.
AAAACTCGAATTCCACAACATAATACCTGCTGAAGAATAGATATTCAATTGAATTTCCTGAGGGTCGATATCTGAAATCTGCATTTTAAGTGCATCAGCGGCAGAGATGATATTTGGATTTAGTGTCCAGTTAATCTCCACAGAAGGACTACTGGAAATGTCAGTACTAATGGCACTGTTAAAAAATCTTGGTTGAGAAAATCCGGTACAGGTATAGCCATAGTTGTAAGGCAATACTCTCCATGCATAAGGAAAACTGTTGGGTCTTGGCGTAAATAATTTACTGGTTTGATAGAAAGTATCAGTAACGACAACTCTTTCCACCACCTGATTGGTACTATAAGGCTCTTTATAAATTTCTAAAAGATAATGTGTTGCACCTTGAGAAGAGGTCCATTCGAATCTCGGAGAAACAGTTGTGGGGATGATTGCTCCAGGAGTAGGGCTCAACAAAACAGCTGCACTGACAGGGTCATTGTAAGGATTCTGATTGTACAACCAATTTGGTCTTTGAGTCTGAACAAAAGCCCGCATAGCATCCGTTTGTTCCAGCGAAAAGCCTACCTGACAGGCATCTAATGCATATGACATGATATACCATCCATCACTGTTGAAAGCAACGGTATCTGGATCTCTTTGTACTACAGAACTAAATCTGTTTGTGGAAGAACAAACCCATCTGTAAGCGAGATAGTCAGCAGGTGTATCACAAAAACCATCTGCAGCATAATCACAATTGGCAGTTGCGCCTGCTCTGGCTACTTTTTCAACAAAAATGGTATCAATAATTAAGGTGTCGTTCAAAAAAATAGTATCCTTAAAATCGGTATAATTGATGGTCACTCTCTCCGGTGCAGGTCCATTAAAAACTTGAACAGGACTTCCATTCCAACCAATTCCTCCTTCCCATCCCAAAAATGTATGCGGAAGTTTCAGGCAATGTCCCATTTCATGAGCAAAAGTGTGGCCATTCATGCAACTATTACTCATGGCGATTCCGGCATAAGGTAAATTATAACCACAATTTCCTGCAGGGCTGCCCACAAAATAAACATTGATTGTATTAGGTGCGTTGTACTGCAACATTCTTATACCACCAGCTTTAACAGAATCATGATCATAAAAAGCTGTTTCGTAGATATATCTGATGGGCCCTTCGATAAAAAATTGCATATCTGTAGCCAAAAAATCTTCATTTAATTGGCAAAAAGAGGATAAAACTGCCTCTAATGGTGCCATGCCCAAAGTATCATCAGATCCAACAATATGAATTGTAACGGGTAAATAGATAGTCGCCAAACTTTTCTCAAGCGAATTTTTAAACTTATCAGGATTACGCTGATATTCTTTTAACCATTCTGACCTTCCCTCGGTCGAACCACAAGGTTTCAAAGGTGATTGAGCCTGAAGATCTTGAAAAAATGAAAAAATGATATATAGAATGGAAGTTACAAGGATCGCTTTTTTCATGATTTTGTTACATTTACACACAAAAATAGATAATAAGCAAATTTAATAATAAAGAGTTTAAGATACTATTAGAAAGCTATTTATTTATATTTTCGGTTTAATTCCTCTTTACTTTCATTCAGCATGATGATTCAACATTCAATTCTCAAATCGACTACTGCTTTTATCGTCTCCTTCAGTGTTTCAGTATTATTGTTTGCTCAGGTTCCCAGCAGTTCAAAATCTAATTCTATTGTAAGTAAACAGGTTAACCTACTGGTACAATCCCTTGAAGCAAAAGATCTAAAATTAGGCAGTCCAATCTTTATTAGAATATTCAAGGAATCAAAGGAACTTGAATTGTGGGTAAAAAAAACAAATTCCAAAAAATATAGCTTATTCAAAACCTATGAGATCTGCACTTATGGATCGAATAGTCTTGGTCCAAAATTAAAAGAAGGTGATGGTATAGCACCTGAGGGATTTTATTATTTTAATTCCAAGAGTTTGAATCCAAACAGCAACTATCATCTGGCTTTTAATATTGGATATCCAAATTCATACGACAAAGCTTTGGGAAGAACAGGTTCAGCGATCATGGTTCACGGGGCTTGTGTTTCTATTGGTTGTTTTGCAATGGGTAATAAAAACATAGAGGAAATATACACATTGACACATAAAGCACTAGTCAATGGGCAAAAATTTATTAGGGTCCATTCCTTTCCATTTAGAATGAATGAAAGCAGTATAAACAGGTTTAAAAATTCCAAATGGTACTCATTTTGGAAAAATCTGAAGGAAGGTTATGATATTTTCGAGCGCAATAAATTTCCACCTAATTGTGTAGTAAAAAACGGAAGATATGTTTTTGAACTGGAATAAAAAAACCCTCCGTGGAGGGTTCAAAAGATAATTATTTTAGAACTGTGCTGATTTACAACCAGCTTTCTTTCTTCTTTTTTGTCTAAATCCAGAACCTGACAAACCCTCATCGGTAAAGTTGTAGGACAAGGTAATTCCAGTAATCAGATACCAATCTAAGCCTCTATCCCCTCTCTGATTTCCTAGTCTCTTTAATTTGGCAGCTTCATATTCGTTGATATCAACATTGGTAGTTCCACTTTGATTCATAAGATAAAGAAAAGTGCCATCTGCCATCAATTCTTGATACGAAAGAGATCTTAGAGGGACAAATACCTCATTCCCACCTGCGTCAACTGTATAATTTCCTATATTATATTCACCATCTACATAGGCTGTTTGGTCATAAAGTGACTCCCCTAATCTCGATATAGGATAGGTATTTGCTACATCATCCAAATAATCAGTAAATGTTTTTCTGAAGCCGATTTCAAAACCTAAGTTAACATGGCTATTGATAGCATATTTGATACCCAATCCAAGAGGAATAGAAATCTGGGTAAGCGCATAAGGATTTCTGTTTGGATATTCTGAACTTCCCTGTCCTTCTGTATTAAGAGGTTGGAGAGGCATCCAAATTCCATCTTGTCGTGGATCAAAATGCTGCGCTTTAGGATTAAAATTAAAAACACTAAAACCCATGAAGGCATAGGGAGAAAACATTCTGTTATTTCCTACAGGACTGAATCCCATTAAGTTAAACTCTCCGATTAAGCCAAATTCGACAATTTGAGAACGAAAATGTAGATTTCTGATTAAATCTCTTTCAGCTTTTGAATCTTTGTCATTTCCAGAAATAGTACCATAGGCACCTTGTAGTCTGAAGGTCAAAAATTTATTCATATTGTATCTGGCAAAAGCACCAAAGGCTAAATGCATATGCTTGACATCTACGATGGTATTCACCAGCTCACCAGAATAATTGGATGTACCAACCAGTACACCAGCTTCAAAGTAAGGTCTTCCCCAATTCAATTGAGCTTTCAAGAGAAAGGGAATAAAAAGTATCAGTATAATGTGAACCAATTTTTTCATCGGAGGCAGTTTTCGTTTGAATTATATAACGACAAATATATTGGTTTTTATTGTGAAAAAAATATAAAAAGTTCAATTTAACACATAAAGTAATTTAAGGGATAATGAGGGTATCTCTCTTGTAATTTAAAGTCGTAAAAACTCCCTGTCCTCCAACAATATTCGTCAAAATCCTGCCGGGCTGTGCAAACGGACTGCCATTAGAATTCTCAGCATCAGAAATAGTTTCCAGATAATCATGATAGGACTTATCAATATGGTATGCAGTAGTTATTAGTGTATCACCGATTTTAAAATCATATCCTGTACCAAAAGCTACATATCCATTATTAAAAAATCTATCATCGTCTATACTGATATCTACTCTTGGATCTGTACAAACATTAAAAGGCCCAAAGGATTCATATAAAAAACCTTTATGTAACATCAATCTGTAAAAATCAATAGTAGTTGCATCGTCCGGAACTCTAATAATTACACCTGCCATAGTGTCCCTGTAAAGAGCTGTCATTTCAATATCCTGGATAGGAGTTATAAATTTTGTTGTTGAAATTGCTCGTCTATTCCCCTGATTATCTATAACCTCTAGTTCATAATCACTATAATCAAAAGTACATAATGTATTGGAACCATAGTTATAAAAACGAGTTTGATCTGCATTAAAAAATGGAATAAATCTAAAAAGACTATCAATAGGACAATCTTGAGAAAAATAGATCGCTTCAGTCAATGTATCAGCAATTCCATTATGTCTGATAATAACAGTAGCGCCTTTTACTATTGGACAGGCATTCAAATCTTCAAAATAACCTTTTGTCTCTGTCAATAAAACTCGGTATGGTTGCCCTGGTTCCAAGTAACATTCTACTACCAATAATCTGTCAGGTTGTGGAAGATTTAAATCAATATCCCTTTCCAATGAGTCACAACTGCTCATCAAGAAAGTTAAAGAAATAAATAATACAATAAAATATTTATACATAACACTAATATTTTAAAATTCAAAATTCCAGGTAATAGTAGGAATTATAGGTAATAAGGTAACTGCTTTAGCCTGAAAACGTTCTGGTATTCTAATTGGATCATCTTCCGTTCCCGGAGCATATTCAGGTGCTATAAAAATGAAAAATACATTGTATCGATTGTACAGATTATAAACACTCAAAGTAATATCGCTTTTGAATCTTTTATTTTTTGGATTTAGCTTAAAAATTGCTCCGAAATCCAAACGATGATAATCTGGTAATCTGTAAGCATTTCTGGCACTGAAAATCGGGATAAATCTAAATGGATTTTCGTTGGTAATATCTGTAAAAATCATTCTTTGCTCTGGAAGAGAATAAGCCTTTCCAGTATTATAAACCCAAGCCAATGATAGGGTTATTGGAACTCTACTAAAAAACCAGGTATTGGGAAAAAGTTCATTCAGATCCATGGTAGAAACAACAGAAATATCGTGTCTTCTATCAGAGAAAGAAGGAAATTCTGCTCCATTATTGATATCAGGAAATTGTCTCAATGCCCATGATAAGGTATAGCCAATCCATCCTCTGATAGGCCCGTTTTTCTTCTCGATATAAAATTCTGCCCCGTAGGTTCTACCCTTTCCAAATACAAATTCCTTATCAAGGTCATCATTTAAAAATAACTGAGCTCCATCTCTGAAATCAATTTGACCATACAACCATTTGTAGTACCCTTCAGCAGAGAAGAAAAAATCTTTTCCAAGCGCATAAGCTGCACCAAGGGACAACATATCAGAAGATTGAGGATTTACCCTTGGATTGGATGGATACCAGACATCTGTTGGCAGAGAAGCTCCGGAAGAAGAGACTAAATGAATGTATTGGTACATTCTTGTGTAGCTACCTTTCAAAGACAGATTCTCCAAAAGGCTGTATTTTAATGAGAATCTTGGTTCGATGCCACCGAAAAACTTTTCGTTGTAAAAACTGCTCAATCGGAGACCATAATTGACCGATAACAGATCGTTAACCTTCCAGTCATCTGCGATATAAGCTCCTAATTCCCCGGCATTAAAATCTGTACCTGCCTCTACTTGAATGTCGTCACCATTTCCTGCGTCAAATCGATTAACAGAAAAATAATGATAGGTACCCTGAATACCATATTTTATAGAGTGATTGGGATTTGGATTCCAGAGATATTCAGATTTTAAATTTACATCCCTGATTCCTGAACCCAAACTTACTGAAAACTCATCAAACTGATTTTTGATCTCATAAAAATAGTCCGAAAAAGTTATACTGTTGTTCATAAACAATTTCGGATTCAGCATTCTGTTCCATCTGAAGGTGCCCGCAATATTTCCCCAGTTAAAATTTAATTTAATCTGATCATCCTTGAAAGTAAAAAAGTCTCTGCCATAATAACTGCTAAAGAAAATCCTATCCTTGGGATTTAAATCAAAATTGAATTTTAAGTTTAAGTCATGAAAATTATAGTCAGGAATATTATTCCAGTCTGGATTATCCTTATTGATTTGATTGATCATTCTGGTAATTAAATCCACATAAGTTCTTCTTCCGGAGATTAAAAAAGAAGCCTTGTCTTTGATTATCGGCCCCTCCAAAAGTAATCTTGACGAGATAATCCCTATACCTCCTGAGCCTGCTAATCTTTTCTTATTTCCATCTCTCATTCGAATATCAATCACCGAAGACAACTTACTTCCATACTCGGCCGGAAAGCCAGCCTTGTATAATTTTACATTATTGATGGCATCAGAATTAAAAGTGCTGAATATTCCAAAAAGGTGGGTTGGATTATAGACAGCTGCTTCATCAAGAATAAAAAGATTTTGATCGGCACTACCACCACGGACAAACAGACCAGCGGAACCTTCTCCTCCATTTTTTACTCCTGGTTTTAATTGTAATACTTTTAGAACATCTGTTTCTCCAAAAACTACAGGAATCTCCTTGACTTCTTTTCCTGATAGTTGTTCAACTCCCATTTGAGTCGAGTTTACTTTTTCGACATTAGAACCTGCAACGACAATAACCTCTTCCGAAATGATATCATTCGACAAAACGATATTCATTATTTTATTTTCATTGAGGTAAAATCTAAACTTTTGAGCTTCAAATCCAGTGTAGGAGTACACCAATGTAACAGAATCTTCCTGAAGGGTAATGCTGTAATATCCATACTCATTTGTTGAGGTGCCAGTCTGACCATTATTAACAGAAATGTTCGCACCAATGAGTATTTCACCACTTTCTTTGTCAGTCATTTTACCACTGATCGTAAATTTGCCTTGAGCCTGAACTTTACTAAAAGATATTATTGAAAAAACGATAATAAAGACTAGATAATATTTGTACATGAAAATTTCTGCTTGAGTAGAAAATTTAAAAATTATTTGAAAGTCAAACTCAAAAAAGAGTAAAATTGTTTAGGGTAAACAGTAAAAATAAAACGAGATTTGCAAAGCACAAATCTCGTTCCATTAAGATATCTTTAAATTATTATTTACCAACTTTCAGCATCACCCTCTTCTTCGGTAGTGCTGCTTGCTTTGAATGAATTATCTGATTCATTGAAAGATCCACCTTCAGCATTTTCTTCCTCATCATAACGACGTGCATATTCATCGTAGTCGTATTCTGGCATTAAATCATTTTTAACGTGATCAATAACATCGTTTAGGTTTTCTAAAAAACGATTGAAGTCCTCTTTGTACAGGAAAATTTTGTGACGAACATAACCATCATCTTCAAACTTCTTGGTACTTTCTGTAATAGTTACAAAATAATCACTTCCTTTGGTTTGACGAACATCAAAAAAATAGGTTCTTCTTTTTCCAGCTTTTACTTTGCGTGAATAAACGCTTTCGTAACGATTTTCTCTGTCAAATCCCACGTTTGTTTGATTTTAGATTGATAAAATATAAAAATTTACAGTAAAATAATATACAGAAAAGTCAATTATTCAATTGATTATCTGATATTAACAGCAAATGTATATATTTTGAATGAAATATTGCCTAGAAATAATATTATTTTTTTTCTGGAACACAAACTATCACTCTGCTCTCAATCTGTCCAATAGATCACTTAATTGAAGTACTTCCATTTCAGATAATGCCGTGGTATTCTTTGAAATTGAATGAGTTAAGGACTTAGAAGCAACATCCAATATTTCAAGTCCTTTTTTGGTGACTTTTACATCAACCTTTCTTCTGTCATTGAAACTTTCTACTTTGCTGACTAATTTTTTGCTGATCAACTTATCAACCAAACGGGAGGCATTAGACATTTTATCAACCATATGTTCTGTTAATAATTTCACAGAAGCTGACTTACCTTCAAAATTT
>JBILRD010000079.1:0-7712 GCA_044372845.1 Saprospira sp.
CATAACAATGGACTTGATTCCGGCTACATCACCATCTACCCTTTGTAATTCTTTAACTTTATAATGATGACTTTCTGCCCACATCATGTACATGCGCATGAGCATAGCAGCCCAATCGCAACTTTCAGTGCCACCTGCTCCAGCCTGAATCTTGATCATACAGCTCAAAGCGTCCTCAGGTTCGTTGAGCGTGGACATAAACTCCAGTTCATCTACAGCAGCCAGGGCTTTCTCGTACAAGGCATCAATTTCCTCCATACTTCCCTCACCCATCTCATAAAATTCCCAAATAACCTCCAGATCATCTACCAGACTTGCAGGAGTTGAGTATTGTTTTAGCCAGTATTCTAATTCACCGATCCCCTTGAGAATTTTCTCAGCCCTTTGAGAGTCATTCCAAAATCCGGGATCTAGCGTATGTTTTTTTTCCTCTTCAATTTGTTGCGTCCTGTTATCGACGTCAAAGATACCCCCTAAGAACGCCCAATCGGGTTTTGAGGTCTTGAAATTGTTCTGTTGTCATTTTTATTATTTTTTGTAAACTCAAAATTGAGAAAATTAAATGAGAAAAAGCATAACAAAATTACCCTTTAATTATCTAAGTCAAAATACTTAATAATTTTAAAAGGCAGAGTGTAACAAATTATTTAGATTTGTAACTAATAAGTCTATTATTCCATTTTTCTTAAATTCATTTTTTCATGAAAAAGATTTTTCTTTCATTTTTATTTGTAATTCCATTTTCGTTGCTTTTTGCTCAAAACAGCTCAAAGCTTCATTATAAAATTGACTTGAACAAGGTAGAGGATGATCAACTCACTATCGAGCTGAAAGTACCCGCCATGAAGGATGAAAAAGTAACCTTCCACTTACCTAAAATGGTTCCTGGCACCTATAGTATCTATGACTTCGGCAGATTCGTAACTGATATGAAATTTATGGATATGGATGGAAATTTGCTGGATTTTAAAAAGCTAGATGATAATAGCTGGGAAATTCAGAACGGAAAAATATTAGATAAAATAGTTTATAAAGTTGAAGATACCTGGGATACCAAAAAAGATAATGTCGTTTTTGAACCTGCAGGAACCAATTTTATCGACGGAAAAGTATTCGTTTTTAACAATCATGGAATTTTTGGATTTTTCAAGGGAATGGAATACAGCCCAATGACTATTGAAGTAGACCGTCCGGAAAACCTTTTCGCAGGAACAGCCCTTAAAAGAAGTGGTGGAGACAGCGATACTGATATTTTTGAAGTTTCTGATTATCATAAATTGGTGGACTCTCCGATCATGTTTGCTGAGCCAGATACTGCCATTATTCAGGTTGGAAATGCCAAGGTATTGATACATACCTATTCTCCCAGCAAAAAAATCAAATCAAAGGATCTGGTAGCTGAAATCTATCCTATTCTGGATGCACAAAAAGAGTATCTGGGAGGTTCTTTGCCTGTAGATAATTATGCCTTTATAATTTTCTTAAACAAAATGGGACAGGGTTATCTTTCTGGTTCAGCAGGTGCTCTTGAACACTCTTACTCTTCTTTCTACTGCATGTTTGAAGGCGAACCAGAAAACATTGCTCAATCTATCCGCGATGTTGCTGCACATGAATTTTTTCATATTGTAACGCCCCTTTCGATTCACTCAGAGGAAATTCATTATTTCGATTTTATCGATCCAAAAATGTCTGCCCACCTTTGGCTTTATGAAGGCGTTACTGAATATTCTGCACAGCATGTTCAAGTAAAACAGGGACTTGTTTCCATTGAAAGGTTTTTAAACCAGATGTCCCAAAAAATGGCGACAGCGGATTATTTTAAAAATGATATCTCCTTTACAGAGATGAGTAAAACCTGCCTGAAAGAAAATAAAGACCAATACGCAAATGTTTATTTGAAGGGTGCTTTGATTGGTATGTGTGTCGATTTAAAACTTAGAATACTATCTGGTGGAAAATACGGAATTCAAAGCTTGATGGTTGATCTATCAAAAAAATATGGTATCGAAAAACCTTTCAAAGATGATCAACTTTTTAATGAAATCGCTGCTGTTTCAGGGTTCCCAGAGATGAAGGACTTTATGAATAAATACATCGGCGGAACGGAAGCTCTACCTATAGCCTCTTTACTCAAAGAAGCAGGAATCAACTATATCGACAATGGTTTTGCAGATGAACTCTCTATGTTTGGTTTCAATCCAGCAGGGGGAATTACCTTTGATATGAAAAAATCCATGTTAAAAATCTTGGATGACAGTTATATTGATGAATTTGGAAGCAATGATCTCGGGTTAAAAGGTGGTGACCTGATTAAAAAATGGGATGGAGAAGAGCTAACCCTAATGAATATTCAATCTTCGCTAACCGCTTATGCCAGCAAAGCCAGCGAAGGATATGAATTGAAAATAACTGTCCTTAGAGAAAAGCAGTTATCTCCTAAGGATATGAAAAAAAGGAACAAACTGATCAAAAAAGGAAAAATGGTAGAGGATTTACCTTTGGAAGAAATCAACCTTAGCGGAAAGCTTAGAAAGGTAAAAACACCTCAAAAACATGGTCTTATCGTTGACGAACAAGCTATTGAACAACAAATAATGATCCGTAAAAGCTGGTTGGGAAATTATAAATTGGACAAAGAGATGGGTAAATAACTCTAAATAAATAACATAGATAAATTCGTTATTTAGAATTTCAATATCTGAACTTAGAATAAAAAAATCCGAGAATAATATCTCGGATTTTTTTATTTCAGTTCAAAGTAATATCTACCTGACATTTTTTGAGTTATTCACTCCTGATTTTATTCCGTACGTATTCGAAACCAGATTAGCTCACTAAAGATTCTCTTATTCCTGATTCAAGATGCTCAAGATTCCAGGCTTCTTCAATACAATAATCTCCAATTTTTGTTCTTCGCAAAGCTGTTAGATAGCCACCACAACCTAGAGACTGACCTAAATCATTAGCTAGAGAGCGAATATAGGTTCCTTTACTACAGGATACTCTAAAATCTATAGAGGGAAGGTTTACTGAGGTGATTTCAAAAAACAAAATTTGAACTTTTCTGGATTTAATCTCTACCTCCTGTCCCTTTCTGGCTAATTCGTAGAGTGCCTTACCGTCCACTTTGATAGCGGAATAAATAGGTGGCACCTGTTCAATTTCTCCTAAGAACTGTTCCGTAGCTTTTTTGATATCTTCTTCACTTAAATGGCCAAAAGGTTTAGGATTAGACTCTTCCGTTTCTGCATCAAAAGAAGGCGTCACGGCACCTAACTTTATTGTTCCAGTATATTCTTTAGTCATAGCCTGAAGATTATCAATCTGTTTGGTATACTTTCCACAACATACTAACAACAATCCTGTTGCAAGAGGATCCAGGGTTCCGGCATGTCCGACCTTAATTTTTTTATTTCCGGTTACTTTTTTCAAGGCATAACGTAGCTTATTGACCACATCAAAAGAGGTCCAGTTTAATGGCTTATCTACAAGAAAAAGAGCTCCATCTTCAAATTGGTAGGGCGGCTTGGTATTCATCAGCTTTTTTAATTTATTGCGAAAGATAGCAATAATATTTATTTTTGAGCTCCATTGAAATTTCTGACTATCTTTGTAGCTGGAAACTAACCACCTAAAAAATCAAAGTCCTATGTTTGGAAACATGAAAGAAAAACAGGCCGAAATGCAAAAAAAATTGGCCGAAATCAAAGTAGAAGGGGAAGCTGGAGATGGTGCCATAAAGGTAAGCTCCAACGCCTTAAGACAGATAGTGGATATCAAAATCAGTCCCGATTTTAAATATGATGAAATAGAAGAGTTGGAAGATTTATTACTTATCGCCATTCAACGTGCTACCGCCAAAGCTGTTGAGATCGAACAAGCAGAAACACAAAAAATGATCAGTGAAATGCTTCCTCCTGGATTTGGAGATCTTGGAAGTATGTTTGGTCTGTAAAAATCAAAAGAAAGCTTTCCTTGCAAAAAGAATTTTTAATCAACATTTTATTGTTGGTCGGCATCAATCTGCTGATCAAACCATTTTACGCCTTTGGCATTGACTTACAAGTGCAAAACCAATTAGGCATGTCAGATTATGGGCTATATTATGCCTTATTCAATTTTTCTTATCTGTTTCAAATTATAAGTGACTTTGGAATTCAACAATACAACAGCCGATTTATAGCCCAACATCCAAAATTACTATCCAAATATCTGCCTCATTTTTTAATCATCAAAGGCATATTGTCCATTGTTTTTTTTGGTTTGTCTCTTGTAACAGCCTTATTTCTAGGATATTTTAAAGCTAATATTTTTCCTGTCTTAATTTTGTTGTTATTGAACCAAGTTCTCATCACACTGATCTTTTATTTAAGGTCCAATATATCAGGATTGCATTTATTTCGAACGGACAGTTTACTCTCTGCACTGGACAAATTATTGCTGATAATCATCATGTCTTTAATGCTATGGGGGCCTTGGAAAAACCTATTGACAATTCAAAGTTTTGTATATGCTCAAACCTTTACATTGTTTTTTACCGCAATAATTGTTTGGATGATCCTAAAATCAAACATCAATGGTAAAATATTTTTTAAATGGAATCCATCGATTCTCATTTCAGTTTTTAGACAAAGCTGGCCCTACGCCCTGGCTGTTTTTTTAATGACTGCTTATACAAGACTCGATGCCGTGATGATAGAAAGAATGTTGAGTGGCAAAGAAGGAGAATTTCAATCCGGTGTATACGCTTATGCTTATAGATTAATCGATGCATTCAATATGATCGGATTTCTATTTGCCAGTCTACTCTTACCTATGTATGCCCGATTACTAAAGAATAACGATGCTTTAACAGATCTTCTCCGTACAGCCTATCAATGGATGTTCTTTATGACAATAGTCCTCTCCTTCGGAGTTCTTTTTTTTGGAGATGAATTGACCTATTGGATTTTAAAAGAAGCGAGTCCCTATGCCGTTTCTGTTTTTAAAATCTTGGTATGGTCCAGTATTTCTTCCGGAGTCATCTATGTTTTTGGTACACTTTTGACCTCTAGTGGCAATCTTAAAAAAATGAATCGGGTATTTGCCATAGGTTTCTTATTAAATTTAATAGGAAACTTAATAATGATACCTAGATACGGAGCATGGGGTGCTGCCATCAGTACACTAATCACGCAGTCTTTTGTCGCAGTGGTTGAATTATTTTTAGTTTACCAATCTATAAACAGTTCAAGGGCTCTATTCAGAATAACAGAATTAGTCAAAATAATTGCCCTATGTTTTGGAATTTGGTTGATTTACGGACTTTCTGATAATTATTTACAAGAATGGTTAGATTGGCGAATCGCCTTTCTTATTGCATCAATTTCCGGATTAGCCTGGGCAGAAAGTATCGGCTTTGTTCAATTAAAAGGCTTTTTGAAAATAATAAAATCAAAAAAAGAATAATTTTTTTAATTTTGCTTTCTTAAATCTAAGTGTGTCATATTATTTGTGACCAAAACAATACTTTATACCTAAGCCTTTACATTAAATTTCCTCAAATATTTGAGTTTATGAGTACTGAAAACACCGATAATCAAAACAATACATTGTCTTCAACAAATCTGACATTTAACCTACTTGACATTATTGCCTCCGTATGGAAGCGAAAAAACCAAATATTGCTACTTACTTTAATAATAACATCTGGCACAATAGCTGTCTCATTGTTTCTTCCCAACTATTACACAGCTGAATGCAAGTTTGTTCCTGCCAATGAAGAAAATGACCTCTTTAACAAAGATGGAAAAAATAACAGTATATACGGTAACGAAGAAGCTGTTGAACGCTCTTTGATATTTGCTAAATCAGCGCCTCTTATTGAATTTATGATAAAGGAATTCAAGTTGAATGAAAGATATAAAATCGATGATAGCACTCCCAAAGGGCAAGAAAAAATTGCTAAAAGATTCCTGAAACTTTTTAAAATTAAGAAAAATGAACATTGGGGTATTGAAGTCACAATGCAGGATACTGATCCGGAGATGTCCGCAAAGATGTTAAATACTGCCATACAAAAAATTGATGCATTATATAAACAAGCTACGTCTTCTAATAAAGATCAAATGATGCAAACCTACGAGGATGCATTAAAAGCTAAAAGGAATGAACTGAAAGATATAAGTGATTCCTTGTTTTACCTAAGAAAAAGGTATAATGTTTTTGATGTAAAAAAACAGGGTGAATTATTATCAGAATTGGTAGTAGAAACAGAATCCCAGCTATTTGAAAATATAGCTAAACTGGAAGCTTTTAAAAGTTTGGGAGGAAAACAAGATTCAATTATCAATATAGGTGCAAGGGTAAAAGGTCTCTATAAAAAATTAGAATTACTAAAAACTAAGGCAGATACATCAAATACCTCTGTAAATTTGAATGCTTACAACGAAGCCAGGGAAAAAATATTCTACTATGACAATCAAATTTCTTATATCAACATAGATATTGGAGAAATTATTAAAGAATATACACGTTTTAAAACTCAAGCTGAATCTAAAGCTTCCTCACTTATTATCTTGGAGCCTGTTCAGATTCCAAAAATAAAATCTTACCCTTTAAGATCTTTAATGGTCATAGCAGCTGTATTTATCTCTTTGGTCATTGGACTTATAGCTTCGCTCATTTTAGATCTGAATAATAGAATTGACTGGAAAACTGTTTTTGGAAAGTAAAAAGTAATACCTTGTCATTACATACAACATCCAACAAAATCAATGACTTGTTATTTTGGGTCATAGGTTCTCTAACTGCTTTGTCTGTTTGGGGTTACTTAGTTTTGGATGAAGAACTTTTGTTGGCTCTACCTTTTATATTGATTCTGGCGTATCAGACCTTTGTCAACTACAAGGTCATTTATTTTTTACTTTTTTCAACCATTCCCGTATCCACGGAAGTTTTTTTGAGTAATGGCCTTTCTACTGACTTACCATCAGAACCACTAATTATAGGGTTGATGCTGATATATCTGCTACAAGCTCTATCAAAACCTGAATTGATAGACGGTAAGTTCTGGAAGCACCCCCTCACACTCATCATTTTAGCACATTTCTTTTGGACAATATTCACTGCTATACTTTCTGAGAATCAAGCAGTTTCCTTCAAATTCGTCTTAGCAAAATTTTGGTATCTGGTCACTTTTTATTTTTTGACAGGTCACATCATGCGAAATGAAAAGAATGTTTGGAATTTATGGTGGTGGATTATTATACCGCTTACCCTGGCTACTCTAAAGGTCATTGTGCACCATCATCAATTAAACTGGGGCTTTAAAGAAATCAATAAGGCAACTTCACCATTTTTCAGAAATCATGTTAGTTATGCTGCCTTACTTGCTTTGGTATTACCATTTTTATGGTTTTTCTGGAGCAAATTCCAACGTTATTCTTTCAAGTGGTGGATATTGGCCGGATCAACGTCGATTTTGTTTTTCGGAATGGCAACTGCCTACACAAGAGCTGCCTACGTTGCTATTTTCCTTTCTATATGTGTGTATTACGTTATTAAAATAAAAATGATTCGATGGGCTCTATTGACTGCGGGTATTAGTATTGTCTTGTTATTTAGCTATTTATTGTACAATAACCAGTTCATGGAATTTGCACCGTCCGAAAAAACAGTTTCGCATGTAGATTTTAACGAAATTGTAAGTGCAACCTACAAACTCGAAG
>JBILRD010000153.1:0-5628 GCA_044372845.1 Saprospira sp.
AGAACAGATCCTTCTAATACCCTAACCAATTTGGCCTGTGCCGCGTCTCCTTTTTGAAAATGCAAGCCCCTAAGTACGCCAAAAGTAGACCTTGCCTGATTATCCTGTACAAAATGACTATTGATACCCTTATCATCAAAGGTTTTCTGATTGTAACTTTCGAAAAAATAACCTCTGTCATCGCCAAAAACCATTGGCTCAAAAACATGTAAACCCGGAAATTCAGTATCTATAAAAGGCATAAAGTTTTAAATTCTTTTAGTTGAAACAATTCAATTGATCTTTAAAAAAATCGAGATAATAAACTTCAAAATCATAAAAACCTTTAGAGAAGTTTATTACGATATGATCCACTTCCGTTTTTTTTAAATTTTTTCTAAATGAATCAGGGATAGAATAGTTACATTCAAAGATAGTAAATCCATCTTTTTTCTTAACATTTGATCCCTTATAAGTTGTCAGAGAAATAGTACTGCCCTTTAGAGAAACAATGTTCATAGTTGACCCTGCACTGATGGTCCCAACTTGTTCTTCGGCAGTCAAATCCTGATAAATTATTTTCATTTGCAGCAGTAATTTACCATCCTGCTCTAATACATTGGCAAAACACTCAATATATTCATTTTCAACAAAAAACTTGTCCTGTGACTGTGGCGTATAGGAAAACAGTAATTCAGGCAATAAAGCCCTTGAAACTTTTCCGTTAAATTCATCAATAATCTGATAGTTCCAATCACAATCCCTATTTTGTGTCAAGGGAACTTGTGCAAAGGTTACAGAGCAAAGAAATATTAAAAAGGAGAAAAAATAATTTTTCATTTATATACAAATCGAATTTCCAGAAAACCTACCCAATCAAAAATATTCATCAAGAATAGAACAGCTGCAATATTTATTCCTATTTTTCGACAGCTTAAATATACAATTGTTTTTTTATTATCTTTCGATTACTTATTTCAAAATAGAAAATGAAAGAAATCCAATATATCGAGGTCCTGTTAGGTAAGGCTATTGAAAAATCAAAACAAGATCCTGAGAAAATTGCTGATTATTTTGATTTATGGTTAGACCTTCTGGAAGATTATAAATCTAAACTTTCATTCATTCAATTGGTATCTGCATTAGAAATAAAACATAGTCAATTGAATGCCATAGCCTATGACAATTTAACGGTTTTACTAAAAGAGGACTTGGGAGAAAAATTGGGAAATAATCTTTTCAACAAAAATTCCAGTTTAAGTATTCTTGGCAAGTCTGATTTTCAAAAAAACGACTTAAAGAAGCTTTTAAAAAGAGTAAAAATAAAATACGATACCATTCCATCCAATCAGACTACACACCTATTAGTTTCAAAAAATATCAGTATTGATGAATTGAATTGGATAGAAGAATACTACAATCATTATATTTTTTTAACGGAAGAATTGTTGTTAAAAGAAATTAAGAAAAAGGCTGGAGAAGAAAAAAATGTCTATTTAAGTCAGTTACTCCAACATGAAGAAGAGACAAATGTAGAATTGGCGCTGGAACTATTAAAAAATGAAATTGATCCGAGAGATTATCTAACAGAATTATTTTGTGTCAATTTTTTTACAAATAAGGATTGGATACAAAATGAAACCTTGGTTTATTTGAAAAAATTTGGCTATGCCTTTCTGATAAACAACCTGGACAAAATAAAAACAATGATGCCCCTTGATATTGATGATCTTTTAATCAGGTCTAATATCCATGCAGGTCAGTTTTATAGATATGCTTACTTTAGAAACTCCAAGGACTATTCATTTTTCAATTGCGCACTGCTTTATCTGAACCCAAAGGATTTAGATCAGTTTTTAGACGATGTAATCAACTTATGGACTCGAGAACAGCCACATTCGATATCGATTCCAGCCTCTGTTGATTTTGAAAGAATTTCAGGAAAAATATATCAGAATCATAATTTGAGGGAATTGATTATCAATGTACAAATGGTTAATCCTTTCAAAGAATTGCCCAAAGGTATAGCTGCTTTGTCAAAATTAGAAAGATTGGAAATTTACACTTCTCTTGGTCAGTTTCCCAAAGAGTTGGAAAAACTTTTTAACTTGAAAAATTTGACAATCAATTGTGTTTCAATTAAAAATTTAGACTCCTGCTTTTCCAATGGATTTGACAATCTCGAATTTTTAGAACTTTACATGTCCTGCTTTGAAACCCTACCAAAGGGGATTGGCCATCTCAAAAATTTAAAAAAACTAAACATCAGTTGGAATTACCTGACTGACCTGAGCGCTGAATTAGAAAAATTAACCCATTTAAAAATTCTTAATCTTGAAAATAACAGATTCTCCAGCATTCCAAAAGTTCTTTACAAAATGATCGGTCTTGAAAAATTAAATATTAGAACAAGACATTTTTCATACAATTCAACAGAACTCGAAAAACTACAGAAAAGTCTGCCAAATTGTGAAATAATTTATTGATCACTGAACTAAACTAAAGATTAGAAGTTGAACATAACATACTTTATACTACTATACATTCAAAGAAATCAATTCCAGATACAACAAATATATGAACCTGTTAAAACTGTTTAAAACAATCGCTTACGCTGAGGGCGTTTCCTATTTGCTTTTTGGATTAACCATGCCATTGAAGTATTACTTTTTAATACCGGGGCCCAATTATTATGTAGGGATGATCCATGGCTTTCTATTCATGATTTATTCCCTTTTTACATTATTTCTTTTTATTAAATTCCGTTGGTCATTTCTAAAAGCTGTCCTGGTTTTCGCTGCTTCACTAATACCATTTGGAACCTTTATGGCAGATAAAAGGCTATTCAACGATAGAAAAAGTATAGCTGCTAAAGAGTAAATTGATAAAAAAAGCCCGAATTATCGGGCTTATGATTATTTACATTTTTTCAAGTCATTGATAATTTGTGTGACCTCTTCCAGATACACATCTTGTTTCAAAGCTTTGTGCCATGTTTTGGCACTGTTCAATCTGATAGTGTCTGAATCAATGTAAGATTGGTCTGCTTTTAAAGACCTTATCTGCATTTCAGCAATGTCTTTATTGATATTTTTAAACTTCTCGTTTTCTACATCAATCTCCTTTTGAGATTTATCGTACTGACTAAACTCCAGGGGATAAGTCGTCTGATCCTCTCTGATTTTGAGCCACTTCGCATTTTCATCCAAAACTTGCAAAGCCTTGTTATTAGCAATTCGTTTTTGACTTCTTTTTTTGACTTCAACAAATGTTTTAGAATTTGGAAGCACATTGTAATTAGCTTTATCAATTTGAGACCATTCCATAGGATAATCCTCTTCCCTCTCCCCTACGATGGTATATGAATATGCACCGGGAAGAATGATATCAGGCTCTACTCCTTTTAATTGGGTTGAACCACCGTTGATTCTATAAAACTTCTGAATCGTAATTTTCAAGCTGCCTAGTTCTCCTAAATTCTTTAACCTATCCGGAACAACTGCATCCAGACTGAAGAATCTTTGAACTGTTCCTTTTCCAAAAGTGGAAGGAGAAGTTCCAACAATAATGGCTCTTCCATAATCCTGTAGAGCAGCTGCCATAATTTCTGATGCTGAGGCAGAATAAGCGTTAACTAAAATAACAAGTGGACCATTATACAAAACGGAAGGATCTCTGTCGTCATAAACAAATGGTGCTCCACTTCTATTTTTTACCTGAACGATTGGACCCTTCTCTAAGAAATAGCCTGTCATATCGACAACATCAGTCAAGGAGCCACCACCATTAAATCGAAGGTCAATGACAATACCATCCACTTTTTCTTCGACTAATTTTTTAACTTCAGCCTTAACGTCTTTTGAACATCTTCTACCATTGGCATCTTCAAAATCTGCATAAAAAGTTCTTAAATCAATCAATCCAATTTTTAATTTCAATTTAGAATTTTCAATAATGGCAGATTTTGCATAGCTATCTTCCAACACCACAACATCTCTAATGATAGGAACTACTTTTACTGCACCGCTTTTTTTCCTGACGGTCAATCTCACTTCAGTATCTTTTTTTCCTCTAATCATTGGAAGAACATCATCAATTCTCATTCCTTCTACATCCACAGGTTCTTCTGATCCTTGAGCGACTTTGATAATTTTGTCATTTACTTCCAATTCGCCTTGTCTGGCAGAGGCTGAACCAGGTACAATGTTGGTTACCACAATAAAACCATCTTCTTCTCTTAGTTGAGCTCCGATACCCTCCAACTTTCCTGACATTCTGATATTAAAATTCTCTTTTTCAAGTGGCGGAAAATAACCTGAGTGTGGTTCGTGAGCATTGGCAAATGTATTAACATAGCTGGCTATTCTTTCATCTCTGCTTTCTTTGTCCAGATTATTAAACCAATTATTTAGATTTTTTAGTAGTTTTTCTCGCTCCTCTTTCTCAATCTCCTCCATCGTTTTAACCGTCAAATCTTTTTCTCCCTTCTCTTTGTTCTTCTTTTGATTATCCAATCTTTCATGAACTCTACTCAATACCTGAAGTTTTAGATATTTTCTCCATCTCTCTTTCAAAACAGAAGCATCTTCAGCAAATTCCAGTTTCTTACCGTCAGTTTCTACATCCTCCTTACTATTGAATTCAAAAGGCTTGGATAAGATTTCTTCGTAAAAACTCTTCACATTATCTAATCTTAATTCATAGACCTTGTCTACCAAATCAAAAAACTCAAAATTTCCTTCTTTTGCAGCATCATCTAACTGAGTTTTAAAGACGGAAAACTTTTCAATATCCTCTTTTAGAAAAATTCTTTTACTGTAATCCAATCTCTTCAAAAAGAGATCGTAAACTCTAATAGAAAGCTCATCATTTATATTTTGTGGAGCATAATGATTGTATTTCAAACTTTGAAGAACCACCTCCATCAACAATTGATCTTTTTCATTTTTATCAACTTTGGTTGGGAAGATACTTTCTCTGCAACGAAAAGCAATAAAAACAGAACTTATAGCGATGAGGATAGATATTTTTCTCAACATAAAATGTATTATTTTAGCAATTTTGACAGGAATTAGGACCGATTTGAATAATAAACGATTCTATTACGAATTTAGTACCAATGAATCAAGTATAGAACTTTTGTCAGGAATTTTAACAATAATTAACTTAAATCCATCAGTCAGTGTATTTGAATGGAAATATAGATATTATTAAGATATTTTTCAGATTAGATGGGCTCGATTTACTACTTAAGTTCCAAATTTTTAAATCAGTCCTTATATTTATGTTTAATATTAAAATAAATTTCAACGTATGACTTCAAAAGTAATCTACCAGGGAACCCTCAGAACAATTTGTGAGCATTTACAATCTGGGCAACAAATCATAACCGATGCACCAACTGATAATAATGGCAAGGGTGAGGCATTTTCTCCTACCGACTTGCTAGCAACTTCTCTGGCTGCCTGTATGATTACAGTGATGGGGATTAAAGCTACTGCAAACGCATGGAATATTGATGAAACCGAGTTGCAGGTTACAAAAATCATGGCCTCTGATCCACGTAGGGTTTCAGAAATCATCATCGAATTGAATATGCCAAGAGATAGAGCGTTTGATGATAAAACCAGAAAAATATTAGAAAATACA
>JBILRD010000112.1:0-6518 GCA_044372845.1 Saprospira sp.
TGGGGCTGATTATACTTTTTCTAATGGCAATAAAATTAAAACCGGAGTAATTGGAGACATAGGTTGTACCTCTTTTTATCCATCTAAAAACTTAGGAGCCTATGGCGATGGTGGGGCTATTTGCACTAATGATCCAACCTTGGCAGAAAAAATTAAAATGATCGCCAATCACGGGCAAAAAAGACGATATTATCATGATGTAGTTGGTGTTAATTCCCGTTTAGATTCTATTCAAGCAGCAATTCTGAATGTTAAATTAAGTTTACTGGATGATTTTTCAAAGGCAAGAAATGAGGCTGCAACATATTATGACCTTAGATTAAGGGAAATTGAAGGAGTAGTTATTCCAAAACGCCAGGAAAATTCAACTCATGTTTTTCATCAATATACTTTGAAGGTACCTGCTGAAAAAAGAGATGACCTGCAAATTTATTTGCAGACAAAAGGAATTCCTAGTATGATTTATTATCCACTTCCTCTTTACAAGCAAACAGCATTTGAAAATTCAATTGTAAATAATAGAGTAGAGCTTAGTAATACGGAGGAGCTTTGTAAAACTGTAATTTCTTTACCTATGCACTCAGAATTGGAGATAGAACAACTGGATTATATTTGTAATCAAATTAAATTATTCTTTGTATAGTAGTTTAAGACGATTGTTTTGTTTAATATTTTTAAATATTTGTTAAACAAAATGATAAAATGTGTGTTTGTCCTATAAATCATGAAATAAGTAAAGTTACAATTCCGTAGGTTTACAACAATTTATCTTAAATTTGACCGAAATGGATTTATCCAAACAAAATATTGATGAAATTATTGTTGAAACCAATGAGGATCTGACTATGTTCAAAGATGATGACGATTCAGCTGCGTCTCGAAAAAAAGATCACATTGCGCTGGCTTTTAAATCCCAAATTCAGCAGTTAAGTTTGGATACAAGATTTAACTATGAACCTCTATTGAGTGCTCACCCTATCGATAATACGAATTGTGATGTACATTTTCTAGACAAAACATTCCGCGCTCCTCTATGGGTTTCCAGTATGACTGGAGGAACAGAATGGGCAAAAACCATTAATCACAATCTTGCTCGGGCAGCTCACGATTTTGGATTTGGAATGGGCTTAGGAAGTTGCCGTTCGCTATTATCTGACAATACTTATCTAAAAGATTTTGATGTTCGACACATAATCGGGGATAATTTGCCATTGTATGCTAATCTTGGCATCGCTCAAATTGAAAAATTATTATCATCGAATCAATTAAGCCTTGTAGATGATTTAATTGACAAATTAAGAGCCGATGGACTTATCGTTCACGTTAATCCAATGCAAGAATGGTTGCAACCAGAGGGTGATAGATTTCAGTTTCCACCAATCGACACCATCAAAAGGTTGATAGATTTGAGACCAGATTTGTCAATTATAGTAAAAGAAGTAGGGCAGGGAATGGGCTATGAGAGTTTAAAAGCACTTCTGAAATTACCGATTAAGGCAATTGATTTTGCAGCAGCTGGCGGAACCAGTTTTTCTGAATTGGAATTATTGAGAACAGATCCAGCAGTATATGAGGCCTACAAGCCACTTAGTCTAATTGGTCATTGTGCAGAGGATATGGTTGATTTTGTCAATCAAATTCTTGATGAAAATAAAGATATCAATCCCAAACAGTTAATTATTTCTGGTGGTATTCAGTCTTTTATTGATGGCTACTATTTGATTAACAAATCAAACTGTCCAGCTGTTTATGGTCAAGCTTCTGCCTTTTTGAAACATGCTCGTGGATCTTACGAAGAATTATACCATTTTGTTGATCTGCAAATCAAAGGGCTTAGAGTAGCGGAGTCATTTTTTAAAGTAAAATAAACTAACCATTTATATCTATGAATAATCCTAAAATAGTTTCTGGTTTTTCCAAGTTGTCCAAAAGAGGTAAACTCAAGTGGCTGGCTGATAACTTTTTCGAAAATCCTGAGGAGGTTGCCAAAGAACTAAAAAGTTTCTGGTATGGTGATCCACAAAAACAAAAGATTTTTGACGAGTTCAGTGAAAATACAATCAGTAATTATTATCTACCATATGGAGTTGTTCCAAATGTTATGATCAATGAGAATATTTACTGTATTCCAATGGTTATAGAGGAAAGTTCTGTGGTTGCTGCTGCTTCAAGTGCGGCAAAATTCTGGTTAGATCGTGGTGGTTTTAAAGCTGAAGTTTTATCGACAAAAAAAGTTGGTCAAGTTCATTTTGAGTGGTCTGGTTCTTACAAAAAACTGGAAAGAATTTTTCCGGTTTTGCGTGATCTTATTCACGAGGAGACCTCTCATATCACTGCAAATATGAAGAAAAGAGGTGGTGGAATAGTTGATATTCAATTGGCCGATATGACTCATTTGGAAGAAGATTACTACCAATTGAACCTAAGTTTCGAGACCTGCGATTCCATGGGGGCTAATTTTATTAATTCTACCTTGGAAGAGGCTGCCCGAATTTTAAAAACATTTTTTGCCAGCCAGTCTGAGTTTAGTGAAAAAGAAAAAGATGTGACCATTATCATGGCCATTCTTTCCAACTTTACTCCTGAGTGTTTGGTAAGAGCTTCAGTGGAGTGTTCCATTGAAGATCTTGGATATTTTAGTGATGGAGAAATAAGTCCTGAACTTTTTGCTCACAAATTCATTAAAGCGCTGAACATTGCTTCTATTGATGTACATCGTGCCACAACTCATAATAAAGGTATTTTTAATGGTATCGATGCTGTTGTTATGGCAACAGGAAACGATTTTCGTGCAGTCGAAGCCTGTGGTCATGCCTATGCTGCAAAAGATGGCAAATACAAATCACTGTCTTATGCCAATGTTGAAGAAGGTAAGTTTAAATTCTGGATGGATATTCCATTAGCAATTGGAACCGTTGGCGGTCTTACAAACTTACACCCACTGGCCAAGAGATCTCTGGAGATGTTGGGGAATCCATCGGCTGAAGATTTGATGAAAATTATTGCTACTACAGGATTAGCTCAAAACTTTGCTGCTGTCAAATCATTGGTAACTACTGGTATTCAAAAAGGTCACATGAAAATGCATTTGATGAATATTCTCAACCATTTGGAAGCTTCAGAGAAAGAGGTCAAAGAAGCATTTGTATATTTCGCTGATAAAATTGTATCATTCACAGCAGTAAGAGAGTTTTTGAATTTATTAAGAACCTCTCCAAATGGTATAGCTTTGCCAACGCCGATTTTGTTATACAAAGACAAGAAAAACTAATCTTTATTCTAAGGTTTTGCCCTCTTTCTTTAACTCCTTTTTAACTGCTTCTCTAATGTCTTCCATTGAGATGATTTGACTGTTTCTTTCAAGTGCTGAAATGGAACAAAATCTGAGTATATTTATAATATTACCGCCAGTAATTTTATAATTGTTAGCAAGTTCCTTGAAGTTGATATCATCTTCAAGCTTTACATTAGCTTCAAAAGTATTTTTCCAGAGTTTTAGTCTTTGCTCATAATTAGGTGCAGGAAAATAAACAATCGACTGAAATCTTCGCGTAAAAGCAATATCCATATTGGCCCTCAGATTGGTCGCCAATATCACAACCCCCGAATAATCTTCTACTCTTTGTAGTAAATAGGCAACTTCCTGATTCGAATGTCTGTCTTTACTGTCTGAGGTGGCAGTTCTTTTTCCAAATAAAGCATCCGCCTCGTCAAAGAATAGGATCCAGTTTTTATTTTCAGCCTGATCAAAAATATTAGCCATATTTTTCTCAGTCTCGCCTATATATTTTGATACAACCTGAGAAAGATCAATTCTATAAACATCAAGTCCCAATGATTTACCAATTAAACTGGCAGTCAGTGTTTTTCCGGTACCGGGAGGTCCGTAAAATAGAGATCTGTAGCCATTTTTAATCATTTTGCTTAACCCCCAGCTAGTCATAATCGTCTCCTGATGCTTTAGCCAAGCGGCAATTTCTGAGATTTCTCCTAATACTTCGGGATCTAGTACCAGATCATTCCAATCTAGATTGGTAGTAATAAGTTTTGCTGGAAAATTAGCTGCAAAATCCGGTTTATAGGGACTTCCACTACTAAATAGGGAGAGATATTCTTCTGAAATACTAAGGCTACTGCTCAACAGCGGTTCTCTACCTTTTTGTAAGTCTAATTTTAAAATGTTATGTCTGGAGAATAAATGTTCAGGACGAAATAAATTGATCAAATTTATCCTTTCTTCTATATTGTTTCCAGCCAAGATAAAAGCAGCAGTTTCAGCTGTAGGAATAAACCCGCTATGATATTTACCTTTCAATCCTCCAAATTCGGTGTAGATTCTATCAAAAGCCTCATTTTTTGTAAAGAATATATCTAAGAGTTGCGGCTTTAAATGCGGGGCCAAACTTAAAGCTAATACGATTCTTTCTCGAAATCCAAAGTTGAAATGCGAAACTGTTCTACTGTAAATAGAGTCATCCAGCATCAGGTTTGGTGCTTCAATATCGAAAATGCTTTTGTAATTAGTTTCAAGTTTAAAATAAAGTTTAAACCTGCAGTCAATCACCTTGGATAGCCAGTTGAATTCTTTTTCAAGCGTAAAAGCATTTTTTTGGGCGCTGTTATAATGCATTTCTATAGTAATTGACCTAAATACTTAGATAGGGTTTTATTTTCCAAAAGGTTTTCTCTTTATCATCAAATTCCATAATGGTTCTTAGCGTTTCTACTGATTTATACGGACCGTTCTCCTTTCTGTATTTTACAATGGCATTCACGTGTTTCCATTTTAAAAAGGGATGTTTTTTAAGCTCTTCAGCTGATGCTGTATTGATATTTATTTTCTTTAGTTGAACATCTTTGCATACCATATAGGGTTCTATTTTTTGATACAAAGAGTCCGGAAAACCATAGATATCTGCAATCTGATCAACCTTATGGAATCCACCTATAGAATTTCTGTAATTAACAATCCTATCTGAAAATGAAGGGCCAATTCCAGGTAGTTTTCTAAATTCCTCAGTATTTGCTTTGTTGATATCAATAATTGGAATTGGTTCCCTGGATTTTAGAGTTTTGTTATTAAAATTTTTTCTTTCCAAGCTATCCGGAAGAGATATAAAAGCAGATAATTTATTGTAATCCACCTCTTCTAAATGATATATTTTGCTGAAATCTGATTTAACTCTGAACTTTCCTCCCTTGTCTCTGAAGTTTAATATGCCTTTGACGACTTTTTTGTCTAGGCCAAGTTCTAAAAGTGTTTTTTCTTCAGCAGTGTTTGGATCAAAGGTTACTAATTTTGGATTTGTTTTAAAGGGATTTGGCTCTTCTTTTGAAGCATATTTTTCTTTAGAGAATTTTTTTGAGTATTTTTCATCATTGTAATATTTTTCTTTTTTCTCTTCCTCCTCTTCAATTTCAGCAAGAATCAAATCATTTTTAAATTGATCGATTTCTGCATTAAACATAGTGAAATCAGTTTTAGTAGAACTGTATAGATAGGGAAGTGAAAAATTTATCAGTGAAATGATCAGAATGAAGACTACAAGTACAAAACTTGCCTTCCTTTCAGTGGAACTGAGATGTGTAAATCCTTTGATCATGAAATGATAATCTGTATAAATGCAACGCCTTCAAAATTAAATGAATTCAAATTTAGAACAAATTATTTCAATGATTATTAAAAATAAAAATTGATAAATTTCATTATTAAGTACATAAAGAATGATTGTTTATTGGATTTAATTCTGTTAATATTGTCGTTAAAATATAAATTATGAATACGGAATTGAAAGATAAAGTAGCTATTGTAACAGGAGCTTCATCCGGAATAGGCAAGGCTATTGCAAAACTATATGCTGCTAATGCTGCCAAAGTTGTATTGGTAGATATCAATGATGAATTAGGGGAATCAGTTGCAGAAGAAATTGTCAAAGATGGTGGTATTGCCAGTTACCTTCATATTGATGTATCGAATCCTGAACAATGCGAATGGATGGTCAAAAAGACAATCGAAAAATATGGTGCTTTACACATAGCTTGTAATAATGCAGGAATAGGAGGTGATCGGGCCTCAACAGCGGATCAAAGTTTAGAAAATTGGCACCGAGTAATGAATATTAACCTGAACAGTGTTTTTTACTGTATGAAATATCAAATTCCTGAAATGCTAAAAAGTGGTAAAGGATCAATTGTCAACATTAGTTCTATTCTTGGTCAAGTTGGTTTTGCCGGATCCTCAGCCTACACAGCATCCAAACATGCTCTGCTGGGATTGACAAAATCCGCTGCTTTGGAATACGGGGCAATGGGACTTAGAATAAATGCGGTTGGGCCAGGTTTTATAAAAACTCCAATGATTACTGCTTTGGATGAAAATATCTTAAATACTCAAATAGCCCCTTTACATGCCTTGAATCGATTGGGAGAACCCGAAGAGGTAGCCGAATTGGTTTTATGGTTGAGTTCTGACAGGGCATCATTTGCCACAGGATCTTATTATCCAATAGATGGCGGAT
>JBILRD010000080.1:0-7698 GCA_044372845.1 Saprospira sp.
CGTTACTGTTACAGATGCTAATCTTTGTACATTAACTACATCCATGACTATCAACGAACCTGCTGTTCTGTCGACCAATATCATATCTGTTAACAATGCCACTTGTGCTCAAGGTGGTGCAATTGATATCAGTGTCAGTGGCGGTACTATAGCTTACAGCTACCTTTGGAGCAATGGCGCTACCACTCAAGATGTTTCGGGTCTTAATGGCGGTTCCTACAGCGTTACTATTTCAGATGCCAATGCTTGTAGCAGTATTCAAGGTCCAATAAATATTATCAGCCCTCCGGCAGTGGTCATCAACAATGTTAGCAGTACCAATGCCTACTGTGGTTTTAATTCCGGTACCATCAACCTCGATGTGAGTGGAGGAGCGGGTCCTTACAACTACTCCTGGTCCAACGCCGTTTCAACTGAAGATCTTTCTGGCTTATCCATTGGTTCCTACAGTCTTACCGTGACTGATGCCAATGCTTGTACTCAAACCGTCAGCAATATTGTCATCAGCGGAAGTTCAGCGATTAGTATCAGTGTCAATTCGAATAACGAGCTTTGTGGACTATCAGGAACAGGATCCGTCAATATCAATGTAAATGGTGGCAGTTCGGCCTACGGCTATTTATGGAATAACGGAGATACCAATCAAAATATCTCCTCAACAGCAGCCGGAACCTATACCGTTACTGTAACAGATGTAAATGGTTGTAGCAGTACGGCAACAGGCATTGTCGCTACGCCATTAGTACCTACCCCCGATGCTCTTATTCTACCAGGTTTGACGATTGATACTGTTTTGGCTTTGGGGCAGACGGTTTCTCTATCCGGTGGCAATGCTCAAAACAATGTAAGTTATAACTGGACTTATGTTGGTCCTGGCAATTCCAACTTTTCATCTGCCAATGCAGTAAATAGCACTGCCCTTACCAATCAGGAAGGAGATTATATTTTTATCCTGACGGCTCAGTCGAGCGATGGTTGTGTTGCTGTTGATTCTGTTTTCGTTTTATTCGAGCTCAGAGATCCTAAAATTCCTACAGCTTTTTCTCCTAATAATGGGGACAATAACAACAATACCTTCTATGTTATAGATTTAGACAAATCCCTTCTTCAAGAATTTAAGGTTTTCAACAGATGGGGACAACTGGTCTTTGATGACGCTTCTCTAGGATATTGGGATGGAAAATCAAAAGAGGTCGATCAGCCTAGAGATGTTTACCTGTATGTAATCAGCTGGAAATCTGTAACAGATAATAGTATTATCGTTAAAAGAGGACAGGTTACTTTAATGAGATAATGAATCAGCCTTGGGGGTTTTAATACAAGATTCCCAAGGCTCCTTTTTTTAAGCGGAGCGTTATTGTTTCTTTTTCCTCTTTATCCTCTTGCGACGGATTGGTTGGATTGTTGAGTTGTTTGAAGGCTTTTTGCATGATTTTGCTTTGACGGTCCATCATCATCTTTTCCTCTACATCCTCATAGACTTCTTCTGAAACCTGAAATCTGTAGCTTTTATTAGTACCCTCTTCCCTTATCAATACAAAAAATCTTGCATTCCTGTACGTTGTCTTATAATCTACTCTTCCAGGTTTTTTAATATACTTTTCCTCCACGGTACCTTTCAGATCATAATCCTGACCATCTGATAAAACTTGGTTCAAAATCATAATGGAACCAAAAATACCAAAACTCATAATCAATACACTAAAAACATGAACGAGCCCCTTTCCCCACAAAGGCATTTCGACATATTCCTTACTCACATACACCCAGTTCAAAAAAACAAGGCTAATGATCACAGCTACCGGGAAAACAATATAATAGGAATCAAAAGCTATCAGGTCCATGTTGTTTAAAACGATGTTTTTAGGCACAAAAATCAAAGAGCCAACAAACAAAAGGATAAAGGCTGCATAAAATATTGCAGGCAGCATCGAGTTTTTAGACTGTAATTTATTCATGTTTAGTCGGGTGGTTTTATCGTATAATAACAGTATTGAGTTCTTTGGCTATATTTCCTCTTATTTCTATTAGTTTAGTTTGTGTTTTTAATGTCAACATCAAATCTTCTATGCTGCCTTGATTATCCTGTAACTCTTTGATTTTTTTTAGGTTATTATCCATAATTCGCTCGAGTTTTCGGAGTTTGAACCGCAGGATACCACTTCTTGAGTCAAATACGTGGTTTTCGTCCGGCATTTTCTGGCTATTGAGATAGACATTCATTTTTCCCCAATTGGGTGAATACTCATAAGGCGAACTGATCAGGCTGATCGCCATTTTTGATATTTGAACATCTTGATGCTGTACAAAGAAATCCGTACTGATATTTTTACCGGATTCCAAAGCTTCAATATATATATCCACTATTTTGGCATATTGTTCATGGTCGAATTCTTCCAGCAACTCCGCCATGTTTTCGAGTACAAATTCGGCAACAGTATTGTTATCTTCCAAGGTTTTATGTCCAAACTGAATCAGAATTCTGGCAATGTCTTTTTCCAATAATTCATGGGAAGATTTGTTTATATCCTGGTCCGTTTCCTCTATTTCTATCGGAGCAAGGTCTGTAGTGTCAGCATTATTCTGTTGATTCGTTGCCTTGTTTTTATCCTCAATTGAAGCGGCATAATCTTTTTTCAACTGTGCCGCAATCCTTTTATTGATTTCGGTATGTAAAATCTGTTCATTGATTTCCATCAGGACGGAACAGTCTTTCACATACATGGCACGCTTAAGTGGGTCGGGGAGAATTGAAATAGTTTCTACCAACTCTTTGATCAGCTCTGCCCTTTTAATCGGATCTTTCTGGGCATCTTTTAAAAGAATTCTTGTTTTAAATAATACAAAATCGACCGATTCCTTTTTTAAAAATTCTCTAAAAGCGACTATTCCGACTTTTTGAAGATAAGAATCCGGGTCTTCTCCATCTGGAAATAAAGCCACTTTGACATTCATATCCTGCTCCAGCACCAAATTCAATCCTCTCAAAGCCGCCTTGATACCGGCAGCATCTCCATCGTATAAAATAGTGATGTTCGGAGAAAATCTTTTAACCAGCTGAATCTGGCCTACCGTTAAGGAGGTTCCTGACGAGGCCACGACATTTTCAATTCCTGCCTGACTCAGGGTGATGACATCCATATAACCCTCTACCATATAGCACATATTCTCCGTAAGAATGGCTTTTTTGGCTTGGTAGATCCCGTATAGAATCTTGCTTTTATGGTAAATTTCTGATTCCGGTGTATTGAGATATTTCGGAATTTTCTTATCTGTACTGAGTGTTCGCCCTCCAAATCCAACAACTTTTCCGCTAAGGTTATGAATGGTAAACATCACTCTTTGTCTAAAAAAATCATTGCCTGTCGAGCTTGTCAACCCGGCTTTCTGTAAAATTTCCAGCTCAAATCCTTTTTGCTTGGCTGTTTGTAAAAAGTCATTGCTAAGGCCATTGGAATAGCCCAATCCGAATCGCTTCATAGTTTCTTCCCTGAGCCCTCTTTCCTTGAAATATTGCAGGGCTACACTTTTGCCATAGTCCGTTTCAAAGAGCTGTTCCTGAAAAAATTCCTGTGCAAAGCCATTGACAATATACAAGCTATCTGCTGTCTGTTGCTTTTCGACCTGCTCTGTACTCAGCGCAATTTCTTCAACTTCAATATTGTATTTTTTTGCCAGCCATCTCAACGCTTCAGCATAGGAAAGCTGTTCCATTTTCATAACAAACTGCACCGCATTGCCACCCTCGCCGCAACCAAAACATTTGTAAATTCCCTTGGCAGGAGAAACGTTGAAAGAGGGGGTTTTTTCGTGATGAAAAGGACAGAGCCCCAGGTAATTGATGCCTCTCCTTTTGAGGTGCACAAAATCTCCAACAACGTCCTCTACTTTGGCGCTGTCGAAAATCTGTTGTACCGTCTTGTCACTAATAAAACCCATATAAACAGTTGCTAGTCTTTTGGATTAAAATCCGTATTTGTCAATCAAATAAACCAATGCAGCTATTCCTGCAGCACCCAATTCCAATTCCCTTTTGTGAACATTTTCAAATTTATCATTGACCGTATGGTGGTAATCAAAATATCTTTGAGAATCAGGTCTGAAACCAAACAAAACCACATTCTGCCCTTTTAACGGGCCTATGTCCGCTCCGGAACCTCCGGTTGTTAACTCGTAAAAACCATAAGGTGCCAGAATTTCTCTCCATTTTTGAGCCTTGGCATAACTGCCTTTCAACAGACTTTCCAGGGCATCCATTCCAAATCCACGTGGCGTATGTCCTCCTCCATCCGATTCAATGGCTGCCAGATGAATCTCTCCCTTGGCTTTGGCAGAATCTGCATAAATGGTACCGCCTCTTAAGCCATTTTCTTCATTGGCAAACAGTACACAGCGGATAGTATGTTTAGGCTTGTAGCCAATACGTTTTAATACATGAAGCACTTCCATCGATTGAACACAGCCAGCACCATCATCATGAGCCCCTTCTCCGAGATCCCAGGAATCTATATGACCGCCAATGACAATGATTTTTTCAGGAGATTCTGTTCCTTTTATTTCGCCAATCACATTGTGAGTGAGCTGGTCCTTGTGTTTTTGACAATCCAATCGAAGGTATACCTTCAGTTCTTTTTCCGCTTTGATCAACGCGCTCAACCTTTCAGCACTTTGAATGCCAATCCCTACAGCAGGAATTTCCTTGATATCTCCAAAAATGGTGACTCCTGAATGAGGCACATCATCCGCTTTCAAGGTCAATGATCTGACAATCGCAGCAATAGCTCCTTTCTCGGCAGCAATCTTAGGCCCCTGTGTTCTGATACTACCCGCCTCGCCATAAGCACTGAAAGTACTGATTTTTGTGGGATCCATGGGCTTGTTAAAAAAAACTATCTTTCCTCTGACCTTGTCTTCTTTCATTTTTTCCAGTTCAGAAACGCTTGAAACTTCTATAACCTGTCCCGAAAGTCCTACAGCGGGTGTTGCTGCTGAAAATCCCAAAGCAGTTACAGAAAGATCCAAGGTACCCACCAAATTTGAATTGATAACTCTGCATTCGGCAATATTTCCTCTGGTCCAGTAAGGAACAGTAACCGGCTGACGCCAAACCTTATCACAACCAATGCTATCCAACATTTGACTGGTGTATTCCACCGCTGCTGCTCCTGAAGGAGAACCTGCAATTCGATGGCCAATTTTTTTGCAGAGATAGTGCAACCAATCATAGGATTTGCTCTGTGTCAACACATTGTCGAAAATTTCACCGACTTTTTCAACATCTTCATCTGTTTGAGCATGGCTTTTTTCAACTAATGAAAATGTAGCAACCAGCATCAGTAATAGGGCTAGAAAATTGATTTGCTTTGGCATGGTTTGGTTTCTGTTGTTATTTTTAAATGCTTAATTTTAATTTGATTACAAAAATAAAAAAATCGTCGGCCTTTTATTCAAATTTGGCAACTCATCCATTTTCCAGGAAAAAACAGACTTAGTTTTGATGTATTGTGTTGGCAAGGTGAGATCCGTCGCTACACAAAGTAAGGTCTCCGGACTCAGATGTTTCAATAAATCTGACAAAAAAGCATCATTCCTGTAGGGCGTTTCAATAAAAATCTGCGTTTGATTGGCTCTCTTGGCGATATGCTCTAATTGCGATATCCTTTTGGCCCTCTCCGGCATTTTTATTGGTAAATAACCTTGAAAAGCAAAGGTTTGCCCATTCAGGCCAGAAGCCATCAAAGCCAGTAAAATAGAGGAAGGCCCTACCAAAGGAACGACATTAAGTCCCAGTTCATGCGCCAGTTTGACAACATCAGCACCTGGATCGGCAACCCCTGGACAACCGGCTTCCGACATCAAACCAACATCTTTGCCCAATTCGAGAGCCGGTGCCAAAAAAGAAGGCAGCTCATCAAGATTGGTAAACTTATTCAACTCAAAAAAAGTCATATCCTGAAAAGGGATTGGCGTTTCCAATTGCTTCAAGTATTGTCTGGCAGTTTTTCCCCTCTCGGTAATAAATACTTCTAAACTATGAACTATATCCACCACCTGCTTGGGAATAGGTAAATCATAGGATTCTCCAAGGGGGGCTGGAATTAAATATAAGGTTCCCGGCATATCATCTCATTTTATTATTTCCAATATAAACTTTATTCCAGAATTTTTTTTCTCTAAACTCTATGAGATTTCTAATTATTGATTCTTTTAATCTCAAAAACTATCATTAGTTATTAAACTCTATGATTTTTTTGAATAATATTCTCTAATGTAACTTTAATCACATTCCATAAAAAATTGTAGATTTATATTTGTGTCATCTTGTTAAAAACACATAATCATAAAAATATGAAAATAGAACAAATTTATACCGGATGTTTAGCACAGGGTGCCTACTACGTTGTCAGCGAAAAAGAAGCATTTATAATCGATCCACTAAGAGAGGTAGAACCCTATATGGCTCGCCTTGAAAAAGACGGCGTTAAATTAAAATATATTTTTGAAACACATTTTCATGCCGATTTTGTTTCAGGCCATTTAGATTTAAGCAAAAAAACAGGTGCTCCTATTGTCTACGGTCCAACAGCAAAACCTGATTTTGACGCTATCGAAGCTGTAGATGGGCAGATTTTTGAAATCGGTTCTGTAAAAATCAAAGTGCTACACACGCCAGGTCATACCATGGAAAGTAGCACCTACCTTCTCATCGATGATCAGGGCAAGGATACAGCCATTTTTTCCGGTGATACCTTGTTTTTAGGGGATGTTGGACGACCTGACCTAGCTCAAAAAGCTGCTGATATGACTCAGGAGCAATTAGCTGGAATGCTATACGAAAGCCTGATGACTAAGATTATGCCTTTGTCAGATGATATTACCGTTTATCCTGCTCACGGTGCCGGTTCGGCCTGTGGAAAAAACATGATGAAAGAAACTGTGGACAGCTTAGGCAATCAAAAGAAAATGAATTATGCCTTGAATCAGCCCAGCAAAGAAGCTTTTATCATAGCTGTGACTGATGGCTTATTACCTCCACCGGCTTATTTCGGATTTAATGTGGCGATGAATAAAAAGGGTTATTCCAGCTTCGACGAGGTAAAAGCCAAGGGTTTGACTCCACTAAAAGCCAATGAATTTGAACTGGTTGCTGAATCAAGCGATGCACTAATCCTTGACACCCGCGATCCCGGAGTTTTCTTCAAAGGTTTTATCCCTCAATCTATCAACATAGGCGTGAACGGAGATTTTGCTCCCTGGGTTGGCGCTTTGATTGGTGATGTCAAACAGGCAATTCTATTGGTTGCTGAAACAGGAAAGGAAGAAGAGGTAATTACCCGTTTGAGTCGTGTAGGTTTTGACAATGTACTGGGTTATCTGGAAGGCGGATTCGAAACCTGGAAAAATTCAGGTAAAGAGATGGATACTGTCAACAGAATCAGCGCCAAGGAATTTGAAGAAAAATTTAAAGCCGGTGAAGATAAGGTAATAGACGTTCGAAAAGAATCTGAATATACAGCAGAACATATCGAAGATGCTTATTCCAAACCATTGGCATACATCAACGAATGGACAAAAGACATCAATCCTGAAGAGCATTTCTTCATGCATTGTGCCGGAGGATACAGGAGCATGATTGCAGCCAGCATTCTACACGCAAGAGGTTATCACAACTTTACTGAGGTAGCAGGAGGTTATAAA
>JBILRD010000168.1:0-5333 GCA_044372845.1 Saprospira sp.
TGAGGGCATCCGGCGTCATTGTTTTCATGCGCGACCAGTTGGCTATTGCCCCTTTTAACATAGCGTCTGATATTTGAATCTCTTCCTCGCTGAGTTCAATTCTTAAAGGTACTGGAGTGTTCAGTGCCAGTCCGCAGATTATTTTATTCAGGACTAATTCATTTTCAGGATGCTCGAATTTTCCAGTTGCGATATACTGTAATATATGAACTCCTCTAATTTGAGCTTCTTCGCTAATAAATTGGTTTTTATCAACGAGTTTCAAAGTCGTAAAAAGTCGGCTAAAATATGGATGTAATAATACCAGCCCCGCATTTTTTATAAAAATTGGTTCATCGAGGATTTTTTCACTCTTACCTTTCCTTTGTGAATTGGGTTTGGATAAACTATCAGGAATTTTTATTTCCTGCAAATAATCTTCTTTGATTAAATTCTTTTTTATTTTCTCTAGTTCTTTCAGATCATTCTTCTTTTTATCCAATTCCTGAAATACTTCACCAGTAATTGTTGAAGATAATTTATTTAGTAACTCTTTGATTTTAAACCAATTTAACTGGAGTTTTTGCTCAAATGTTTTGAAAATTTTTGAATTCAACTGACCAGGAATGTTTTTTATTAAATCATCTATGATTGCCACCTGGTCTTTGTACATTTTATCAGCCATTACGGCTAATTCTTCTATATTTTTGGCCGAATCAATTTTACTGATTGTGTCAATTATTTGATTTTGTTCTTCCTGAAGCTTTATAGAAGTTTTATTTAGTAGAAATAGAAGCCTCTGGTTAAATTGAGTTACTAAATACCTGGATGGATTGCCTACAACATTCCAAAGCTCGAAAATTTGTATAAAATCAGTTTCTTTAATTTGCTCAACTATTTGTAATTCAAATTCGCTTAATTCATTTGAGGGAATATGGTCCTCCTCCTCCAATAGTTGTTCAAAATCCAGCCGTTCAATTGGAGATAAGCTGTTCAAGAAGTTTAAGTATGTTGCTTTATTTAAGCTGTTGTTTTCCTCAAGAATTTTTAGAAACTGCTCAACTGTATTTTTGGTGTTTTTTAGCACTATTATTTCCTCAGAACTTATTGGTTCGATGGTTTGAATTTCGTTTTTGAGTTTTACTATCTGACTTTTAATTTTTCTGATAGGGTAGGGTTCCCTGGATAAAAGGACTTCCAATTGCCCCTCCAGGTTAATCAATTGTCTTTGTATGACAATTTGTTTTAGTAAAGATTCTCCTTTTGGATTTTCTTCTAAAGACGCTTTTAATTGATTGATTTCATTTTCAATAGATTGAATTTTGAGAAACAGATTATTTGATGAAGCTGGTACTTCGAAATTTTCTTCTTGTTGAGCTGCTTCTTTTTGAATAGAATAAGCCAATCTTTGTCCAAAATATTGATAGTCGACTGTTAATTCTTGAATCTGATCTTTTAGTGATTTTTGTAGCGTTAAATCCTCAGTTTTTTCTACAGTGCTTTTTAATTCAGCTATTTCTATTTGCATCAAATAGGATAAAAGTGCCGAAGATGTAGTTTCAGTATTCAGAGTTTTTCTTTTCCATTCATTAAGAACCGCAATTTTTGTTCTGTTGCTGGATAAAGAAACCTCTTCCAATAAAAAATTCAGTAAATCAAGTAATTGAAATTTTCTATTTTTAAATTGATGGAGGTAATGCAAAATGGATTCTTTGACAGAGAATAGTTGATTATCTCCAAGCGCTGATTTTAAGTCTTCAAAATATTTTTTAGTTATTGGTATGGCACTTGGTTTCATTAACAAGACTATTTCCCAAAAATTATCTTCAGAGAAATTAAATGCTATTCTGTTTCTCGTAATTGTCGATTCGATGGAATTTTCCAATAGTTTTGTTATTCCGTTGTTATCTTTAACCAAAAGTTCTTCAAATAATTTTTCGATGGCCTCAACAGAATTGTTGGCAGATTTAAATGTCAATGGGTTGAATGTCCCCTTTAAAATATACTCCTCAACTACTAATATTTTTTTATCGTCGGCAATGACAAGTCCTTCCTCTTCTTTCCTTTTTTGCATTGACTGCTCTATCAATAATTTTTCATCATTGAGTATGTCTGGATCAAGAAATAAATCTTCGACAATGGTTGCAAAAACACCCAATCGGGTTTCAGAAAAGTTGTTGGATAGGTTGGTGTAGTATTCCAATAGTTTAATCGTAGATAATTGATAATCACTAGAAAGATTTCTTGTAATTGCCTTCATCATCTCTCTTGGATTATTGGGCTTTTCATTTGAAAAAAGATAGTTTAAAATCCTAATCCATTTAAAATGATAAGCAGATACAGATTCTAATGATAAAAAAATTCTGGAATCGAAAATTTTCTGAAGTAAAAGAGCCGTTGATATGGCAAATCCTGCAAAATTTGGATAGATTAACAACAGAAGTTTTTCAAGTTGAACTTCTTCGATTTGATGGAGAAGTCGTTGCCAAATTATTGGACTATTGCTAATTCTGTACAGCGCTTTTTTTAATTTTTCAGGATAAGCAGATATCAATTCCTCAAAAATATCTTTAAAGCTTAAATTTTTATATTCCTCTGCCCACCAGGGTACAGAGCCGTATTGTAAGAAAAAAATAATAAAATCTAATTTTGAATTTTCATTCTGATCAGCGGCTATATCAAGTTTATTTTCCTCCTTATAAACTTTTGCTATCTCTGTTTCAATATTAAAAATTCTATTTTCAATTGCTTGAGAGTTTATTTTTAATGTTTTGATTTTTGATTCAATTGATTTTTTCAAAGTCTTATCCGAATTACTTAAGATCAATTGTTCTTTTTGGGCTATCTCTATTTGAATCAAGTTCAACTCCCCCTTCAAAACTAAAACAATAGATTTGAGATCGATGAGCAGCTTTTTCTTTTCAGCAATTTTTGAGGATTTTAGAATTGCTCGAATAATCTCTTTTTCAAGCTGTTTTATTGTAGTGAATAACTTTTGAATTTTATTTTGAAGTTGATCTAATTCGCTTTTCGTTGAAGTTAATTTTTCCTCAGTGACTTCTTGTTGATTGAGTTCAAATTCTTTTAAGAGGATAGATTTGTCTAAATAGAGTTCCTCCAAATATTTTTTTCTCCGTATGGTTTCTGATACTTTATTTTTTGGACTATCCAGAAAAAGAGATTTTGATGAATCAAGAGCATTTTTTTTTCTCCATAGGGCAATCAAATCTGAGTAGTTAAGTAATTCGGAAATCCTGGCATCTTTCTCGGGATTACTTTTGTTAATGGATAGATTTATTTGTTCAATTTTACTGGAGAATGACATTATATTCTTTTCGATTTCTAACAAACCTTTATCCCTTTCGCTTTGTATTGATAATATTTCAGCATTTTTTGATTGGATAATAGGATTGATTTCGATTAAAAATCTTTGTAATTCTCTTTTGGTTAAACTATAATCTTGTGTGTTTGATAAGGCAATCTTTTGATATAGTTCTTCTGTGATTTCATTTTCTGACCTGGATTCATTTTTTGAAAGTTCAGATACAATAAGTTTGGTAAGTGTTAATTTGTTAAATCTAGATTTTTCATTAAAAAAGTAAAAAATATAATGTCTGAGGAGTGGTTTACTTTTCGATATTTCTAATTCAATTATGCTCAACATTTCCTCTACAAATCTTTTATTTTCCTCAGGCAATGGTTCAAAGAGTGACAAAATTTGTTCTTCCGAAAACTGATAAACCATTCGATTTATAAAAATTGGGTTATCGATATTTTTCGAGATCATTATTTGCAATACCTTCAAATTCTTGACAGCGGCTTGATTGAATATTTCAGAAACATTTTGGCTGTTTTCCGTGATTGCCCAGTAGGGTAGAGATCCAAATTTTAAGAAATATTCTAAAAGATCAATGCTGCTATATTGTTGTGCAAATTCCTCTTTGACAGATTTTAAGATGTTGATTTCGTCTTTTTCAGAAATATGTTTGTATTTTTTTTGAATGGATTCTACGATGTGTTGTGTCAAGTCTCTTTCAGAATAAGAGCTTTTTTTACCTTCTTTTTGTTGATGTAGGATAAAATCAAAAGCTGCAGTCATAACAGCCTTGCTGACTGATTTTTGTCCTTTGGAGGCTAGGTATTTTTGTGAAAGTCTTTTTCTGATGATTTCAACTGTTTTAAGAGCTTCTCTTCCATTTCTATTGAATAATCGGAGGAAAAGTTTGTCAATATATTTAGGATTAAATTGATAGATGATCCTATCCATCATTTTTGTCCTTTTGTTTTTTGGAATTGACAATATTATTTGAGTAATTCTGCCAGGCGATTTGTCAAATAATTCTTCAAATATTTGATCAATGCGACTATTGTTGGCAGATGCCCAATTTGGATAATGTCCTGTATGAAGAAAATGTTCCAAAATTTGCCATTTTGAGGCAATTTCTGATTCTTTATTAACTTTTGATACAACAGAACTTTGGGTATTATTTTTAAGCTGTCTTTTTAATATTTTCTCGAAAATAGATACAAATTCACGTTCAATTATTCTTGTAATCTGGTCTGTGTCTTTGAAGTTTTTGACCTTAATTGGTGGAAGATTCAGTTCAATTTTATCAATTTGTACGTTAACATCTTCGTTTACGAGTTTTGTAAAAAGTTTGTCCATGAGTTCAGCCAATTTAACTTTGTAGATTTTTGTGACTTCTTCATGAAATTGTTGTAATTCCTTAGTGCTTACATTTCCTTTGAAACGTAAATTGATAACTTGCTTCTCTATGGTATGTTGTTGATTGATTTTATTCAATTTTAAGATATTAAAAAAGCAAATTATTGATTAAGTGGACTTTATTTTGAACTATTGTAAAATAAGAGCAATTTTTAAAAATTCTTCATAAATATCTGGAAATTTAAGTCAACTGTTTCAAACTTTTCCTTTTATACTTTTTTTAAAAATTGTATCTTTGCAAATTCTAAATGATGAATAGTTTTTATAGTATTTAATGCAAATTGCTATGTTTCAAACACTTTTATATTATAAATATGCACAACTTGATGATGCTGAGGAGCTAGCAGTCAAGCATTTAAAATATTGTCAGGAAGTAGGTTTGGTTGGTAGAGTGTTAATCGCTAATGAAGGCTTAAATGGTACTGTTTCAGGTACTAAGGAACAATGTGAAGCTTATATGATTTATGTTGAATCTGACCCAAGATTAGGTAATATTCACTGGAAGATTGATGAAGTGGAGGAGCCTTCATTTTCAAAAATGCATTGCAGGTATAGAACAGAAATCGTTCATTCTGGTCTTTTTGAAAGTATAAATCCGTTAGAAAAAACTGGTGTACATTTAGAACCG
>JBILRD010000002.1:0-27171 GCA_044372845.1 Saprospira sp.
GATATTACAACCAAAATAATGCGTTGATTCGTACAGATGAAGAAGGCAATTTGGTTCAAATGTCAGCTTTCGGTGAGAACATTCGTAATTTTCTAGGAAAAGATCCTCAAGATTGGATAAATGTACACGACCTCAACCCTAATGATATGCAAATGGGTTGGTTTGATCCTACTACACTTATCCTTGGTTCTCAGCAATTGGTTAACTACTATGGATATGACTATCTAGGTAATGCCCTTGGAACAAATGTAGCTTACAATGACTTTTTCAACGCAACAGACGCTAATGGTCGCAAAACGAGACCAATTGCTCCTTTCTCTCCAATTTATGTTGCTGGTTATATTCAAGATAAATTTAAGTACAAGGATATTATTTTCCGTTTAGGACTTCGCTTTGATAGTTATGATGCTAATACAAAAGTTCTTAGAGACCCCTATTCAGTTGCTGGTTACTTTAACGCATCAGAATTTGAGAATGCATCTTCTGGATATACTGCACCACAACAATCTGGTTATGTTCGTCCTGGTAACATTGGTGATGATTATGCAGTTTATGTAAATGACAATAGTCCTGACGCTTCTGTAATTGGATTTAGAAATGGTGAAAATTGGTTTGATGAAAATGGTATTGCAGTAAATACTCCTACAGAATTAGGTAGTATTGTTTTACCTGCTCTTAGAGGTTTCAGTACAGCTATCAATGATCCTCAAGGTGAAGAGTACAATCCAGATAATGCATTCCGTGACTACACACCAACTTTGGTCATCATGCCTCGTATTTCTTTCTCTTTCCCAATTGGAAAGAAAGCTAATTTCTATGCGAATTATGACATTCTTTCAATGCGTCCGCCAGAGGCTACACTTGCAACGCCTTTAACTTATTTCAATTTCAGAAATAACAGAGATTTGATGGCGAATCCAAATTTAAAGCCTCAGCGTACGATTAACTATGAAGTTGGTTACCAACAAGCTTTGAATGAAAATTCTAAAATTAAATTCTCTTTATTATATCGTGAAGAGAGAGATTTAATTCAGGCTCGTCAATATGTGCTTGCTTACCCTGTTACATACCGTTCTTTTGGTAATGATGACTTCTCAACAGTTAAGTCTCTTAAAGTTGAATATGACAGACGTAGAATCAAAAACCTACGTATCCTTGCCAACTACACACTACAGTTCGCTGAAGGAACAGGCTCAAGTCCAACCTCATCTTTGGCAGTTGCTGCTACCGACATAAGAAATATTTTTCCACTTGATTTCGATCAAAGACATGATATGTTTTTGTTGTTGGATTATAGATACGATGAGGGTAAGAAATACGATGGTCCTAAAATTGGAAAAGTCGATATCTTAGAGAATACTGGAGCAAACATTTCATTCAATATGTCTTCTGGTACTCCTTACACTCGCAAAGCCCAACCTGGTGGTATTGGAACTAACTTTGGTACAGTTCAGACTGAAGGAAGTATCAACGGTGCAAGAATGCCATGGAATTTCAGAATTGACATACGTTTAGACCGTGATTTTGTGATTGGTAAAAAATCTAAAAATCCAGTAAATTGTAATGTTTATGTACGTGTACAAAACGTATTAAATACTAGAAATGTATTGAATGTTTATCCAGCAACAGGAAGTCCTTTAGATGACGGTTTCTTGACTATTCAAAATAGCCCTGGTCTAGGATTACTAGCAGAAAGAGGTGCATCATACCAATTGTTATATGACTTACGTATGCGTGATCCTTTTAACATTTCAAGACCAAGACGTATTTTTATAGGTGCATTATTCACATTTTAATTCGTAGCCAATAATTATTAAATATTTTGAATACCCAGCTTTGAAATAAAAGTTTAAGCAAGGTTTCTTTCATAATATAAATCTATTATACAATGAACAATTTAAAAAACTTCTCCATTTTGCTGATGCTGATAGTTTTCGCACCCCAGCTTTGGGCTGTCGAGAACAGAGACTTTGTGGGGGCACCTAGAAGTAATACCAATACAGCAACAAATTCTTTTCGTGCTGCCTGTATCGAAGCTAGAGCAGAAACAGATCTTAACATAAACAATGTTAGAGCAAGATTACGTTCTGGAGGTGATTTATGGTGGGATGGTCAAAGAGCTAGATATATAGTACCAAATGTAGATCCTGCTTCAGGACAACCATTGGTATCTTCTTTATTTGCAGGGGCTATTTGGCTAGGTGCTTTCGATGACGGGGGTAATCTTATATTAGCTGCTCAGACTTATCGCCAGAATGGTAATGACTTTTGGACTGGACCTTTGAATACAAGTACTGGTACTATCGAAAAGGCAGATTGTGAAAAATGGGATAGATTCTTTACTGTATTTGGATCAGAAATTGATGCATTGCGTGCGGACTATTTCGAACCAGATCCGTCAACTGGAGAGTCAGACAGAACAATTGATGTACGTCCTGCTAGAAATCTTCTAGGATGGCCAGGTAGAGGAAACCCTTACTTTGCAGAGATTTATAATTTTGAACTTCCTGATCAGGATTTAGCGCCTTTTATAGAACCACAAGGTTTTGAAGATGGTATTTATGATCCATATGATGGTGACCATCCTGTGATTGAAGTAGTCGGTTGTGTTCCTAATTATTTCAATCCTGTATATGCTGACCAAATGAGTTGGTGGGTTTATAATGATAATGGTAATATTCATACCAACACCAATGGTCAAGCCATGCAAATGGAAATCCAAGGTCTGGCATTTGGTTACAGAACAACGGATGCGATTAACAATATGACGTTTTACCGTTATAAATTATTAAATCGTAATAACCTTGCTTTGAATGATACATATTTCTCATTATGGTCTGATCCAGATTTAGGTTGTTACACTGATGACTATATTGGTGTAGATACCACAACTGGAATGGGTTATGTATATAACGCTGATGCCAATGATGATGCGACTTGTGGTACTGATGCGGTTGGTTATGGAACAAAAATACCAGCTCTTGGTGTGGATTACTTCCGTGGACCTCTAGATTCTGCTGGAAATTTAATTGGATTGTCATCTTTTACTTATACGGTCAATACGAACGATCCTGTTAGGGGTAATCCAGGTTCAGCTATTCAACACTACAGATTGATGTCTGGATTGTGGTTGGATGGTAGACCAATCTCTAGAGGTGGAACGGGTGATAATGGCCCTACAGCTGCAAAATTTCCTTATGTGTACTATTCTTTCCCTAATGAAACTGGCCCAGATTCATGGTCTATGTGTAGCGCTGCTTTAACACCAGCTGACTATAGATTCTTACATACTTCAGGTCCTTTCGTTTTAAAACCAGGAGCTACCAATGAATTGATTTCTGGGGTGGTTTGGACACCAGATATTCCTGATTATCCATGTCCTAGTTTACAGGAACTTGTTAAAGCTGACGTTTTAGCTCAAAATCTTTTTGATGACTGTTTCAAAATTACAGATGGTCCAGATGCACCATTCATCGATATTATTGAATTAGAAAATGAATTGATATTAAACTTAAGCTACGTTCCTTCTCAAAACAATTATAGATTAGGATATTCTGAGTCTCCGGCTAGATTGAGAGGTTTTGGTGGTGATAGTACTTATTCTTTCCAAGGCTATAAAGTTTATCAGGTTAACAGTGAAAACATCTCTGTAACTGATTTAGAAAACCCTGAGAAAGCAAGAATGATTTTCCAGGTAGATCTTCAGGATTCTGTAGCTAAAATTGTTAATTGGGAACCATTTGCTGATCCTGACATCAATGCCATCATACCAACAATTATGGTCGAAGGTGAAAACAAAGGTATTAAGCATACTTTCCAGATCAAAGAAGACAAGTTTACTTTGAGAAATCCTAAACTTGTAAATCATAAATCTTACTATTTCTGTGTGGTGGCATACGGTCACAATGAATATCAAAGATACGATGCAGTAGCAAATACTGGTCAGGCAACACCTTATCTTCAAGGTAGACGTAACTTTAGAGTTTATACTGGTATTCCAAGGCCTAATAGCCCAGAATATTCAGGAATGGTTTTAAATTCTAGTTATGGAGACAGACCTGAAGTCACTAGAGTAGATGGTAAAGGAAATGGCGGTGGATTATTTTTAGATTTTGCTGATATGATTTCAGCAGAAACAGAAATAATCAATAATGGCTCTTTAGGACGAGTTACTTATGCAAAAGGAAAAGGTCCTATTGATGTTAAAGTTGTAGATCCTCTAAGAGTTCCAACTGGAAAGTTCCAATTGTATATTAGTGATCAATTCTATGATTGGGTACGTGATACTACTCCTTCAGGCGTTGTCTTAACCCCACAGCCACCGACTGGAAGAACCGTTCTATCAGATTCATTATTCTGGATCTTAAAAGAAGAAAGTGATCCTACTTCATTCTGGTCTTCTTATCAACCATTAACTGTAAACTACGAGCAGTATATACCTGAGCTTGGTATTTCTATGGTAGTTGAGAGAATTTCAGCTCCAGGTGCTGGTGGTGTCAGTGGTTATATTGGTAGTTCTGTAGAGTATGCAGATACAACCAAGAAACAATGGTTTGTTGGTATTCAGGATGGAGCTTCACCAAACGATTACTTAAAAACAGGAAACTCTCAGGCAGATCAATCTATGGACCCTAGCCAGGATTATTCCAAACTCGTCGAAGGTTGGCATCCATTTATGTTAGCTTATACGGGTTATGATGCGGGTGAATTTGTAATTTCAACTACTCAAATTGTTGATGGAGCTTTAGGATACGGTGCTATTTGGAGATTAAATGCTACCAATCGAGCTAATATTCTAAATAATCTAAGGAACGTAAATATTGTAATTACGGCAGATAAAACTAAATGGAGTAGATGTATTGTTACAGAGACTGCTAATAGACACCATTCTTCGGCACCACCTTCAGGTTTGGGATTAACAATTCCTAGCGGTAGAACAAGTATGGATTGGAAAAGGAATCTACCTGGTAGAGACAAGGATGGCAATGTTGATAACGATCCAGCAGCAGTTGGAAGATCTTGGTTCCCTGGTTATGCATATGATGTTGAAACGGGTGAGAGATTGAATGTTTTCTTTGGTGAAAATTCCTTCTATAATGGAGCGTTCTTTGATAATAACATATTCCCTGGATCAAATACTGGAAATGATATGTTGTTCAATCCAACAAATATGAGATTGGCGAATCCGCCAAGTGGTATACCTGTATTTGGAGCAGCTAATTTATTTTTAGCAAGTGTGTATGGTGGTCAGCATGCCATATATGTGTCAAGTACACGATATGATAGTTGTCAAACAATTATTTCTAAGTATATTGCTACACCATCTGCAGCTCAAGCTGGATTCTTTGCCTTCAGAGATAAGACAATAATCTGGTCTACTATGATGCATATGGAGGAAGGAACTTCCATGTTGGATAATAATTTAAGTCCGAAAACTGAAGGACATGTTCCACCAACTGATTTGACATTTAAATTAAGAATCAAAACACCTTATCAGATTTTCAATGCAACAGGTGACAATAATGGTTATCCATTATACGAATTTGACCTTACAGGCTTAGCACCTAAAAAGCAAGAGCAATCTGCATTGGAAAGTGCATTAGATCTTATGAAAGTGGTACCAAACCCGTATTATGCTTATTCTGAGTACGAGCAAACTGAAATTCAGAATGTTGTTAAGGTTACCAATTTACCTGCTAAATGTACTGTATCGATATTCGGTTTAGATGGACGTTTGGTAAGAGAGTACAAAATAGCTCAAGAGTACAATGCTGAAATTAGAAACGGTATTGCTAGAATTGGAGCTTTTGGAAGCGGTGATATCGAAGATCAGATTACAACTTCTGTAGATTGGGATTTGAAAAACTCTTTTGGTGTGCCCGTTGGTAGTGGTGTATATCTCATAAGAGTTGTTGTACCTGGAGTTGGTGAAAGAGTTCTGAAAAGCTTTATCATCAATAGAGCATTGGATGCACAGAAACTTTAATAATTAAGATAATCTTTATAAATACGCGGGGCAGTGAAACCTGCCCCGCAAAAAAAGGATAGAAATAATGAAAAATACATCAACATACATTTATGGCTTAGCATTTTTTATGTTTTTTGGCGCATCTTCTGCTTTTGCAGGAAATCCAGACCGTCAGGGTGAAGCTGGAGCTTATGAGCTTTTAATAAATCCTTGGGCTAGGGCAGCAGGATTAAATGGACTAGTGACTGCCAGAGTTACAGGAATTGAAGCTATGAATTTTAATCCTGCCGGTGTAGGTAGAATTTCTGGAAAAACTGAAGTTGGTTTAGCGAACACTCAATATCTTGTAGGCACTGGTCTGTCTTTAAATACCGCAGCTTTAGCACAAAAGATAGGAAGTGGTGGAGCTATCGGTGTAAGTATTATGTCATTAAACTTTGGCGAGATTCCACAAACCACTGTTAACCAACCTGAAGGTTTTGCAACTTTTAAACCTTCTTTTTTTAATATCGGTATTTCATACAGTTATGTATTCAAGGATGAAAAAACAAAACAAGAGAAGGTTGCTGTAGGTTTTGGTATGAGAGTAGTATCTGAATCCATTGCAAATGCATCTGCTACAGGAGTAGCATTTGACGCTGGTGTACAATACGTAACTGGAGCCGATCGTCAGGTTAAGTTTGGTATCGCTTTGAGAAACATTGGAACAAAAATGAAATTCAAAGGTGATGGTTTAACTTTCACTGGCATTGCGCCTAATGGAACGACAGCTTTGTCAGTTGATGGAAGACCAGCTGGTTTTGAGTTACCATCTTTATTACACATTGGTTTATCATATGATTTTCTTTTTGCAGAGAAATCTAATAGAATTACATTAGTTGGTAACTTTACTGCTAATTCATTCTCAAGAGATCAGATTGGCCTAGGTTTAGAGTATGGTTTCAGAGAAATGTTTATGGCCAGAGTTGGTTTCAAATATGAGAATCTAATGTTCGATCCTGTATTGTCCACAACAGCAAGTACAGGTTTAGCAGCTGGTATTACAGCTGAAGTGCCATTCAAAAAAGGATCAGCCCAAAGAATTGGATTTGATTATGCTTTTGAGTTAACAAGAGTATTTGGTGGTACACATTCAATTGGTTTAAAATTGAATATTTAATTCTTGTATTTTTGAAAGTTTAAACTTAAATTTGTAAAATAAACTAAAGAACGTCTCATTATTGGGGCGTTCTTTATTAATGTTTAAAATGATAATATGAAATAGGACGTTCCTTGATATAGGTACGCCCTTTCTTTTTTAAATAATTTAAAAATAATATTATGTCCAAGAAAATAACCTATATGTCTAGAGAAGGTTATGAAAAACTCAAAAGTGAAATTGATAATTTAAAATCTATAGAAAGACAAAAAGTTGCCAGACAAATAGCAGAAGCACGTGAAAAGGGGGATCTATCTGAGAACGCTGAATACGATGCTGCTAAAGAAGCTCAAGGTTTATTAGAATTAAAAATAAATCAACTTGAAGAGATATTAGCTAATGCCAGAGTTGTTAATGAAGCTGATTTAGATAGCTCAAAGGTAGTCATTTTAAGTACTGTAAAGATTAAAAATACTAAGACAAAAAAAGATGTTGAATATACTTTAGTGTCTGAATCAGAAGCAGATCTTAAAGCAGGAAAAATTTCTGTGAATTCACCAATAGGTCAAGGGTTATTAGGGAAAAAAGTGGGAGACAAAGTAGTGATAATAACACCTGGCGGTGAGTTTAATTTTGAAATATTAGACATTTGGATAAAACTATAATCTTATGTCTACCATCTTTTCAAAAATAGTTAGAGGTGAGATACCATGTTATAAAATTGCAGAGAATGAAAAATTTATAGCTTTTCTAGATTTAATGCCATTAGAAAATGGACATTGCCTTGTAATTCCCAAAAAAGAGGTAGATTATATTTTTGATCTTGAAGACGATGAGTTTCAGGCGCTACATTTATTTTCTAAACGTGTAGCAAAGGCAATAGAAAAGACTATACCATGTATTAGAATTGGTATAGCCGTTATAGGACTTGAGGTCCCCCATGCACATATTCATTTAGTACCACTTCATGAGTTGGGCTCATTAAATTTTTCAAAAGTTAGAAAATTCTTTAGTAAGCAAGAATTCGAGACAACAGCTCAAGAAATCAAAAATAACTTTATTTAATACTAAAATATTCGTTAGATTTAATAGCAAACCTGAATAATATTTCTTTATGGTTAGAGTAATAATTCTTTTTTTCTTAGTAATTTTTTTTCTTGCTTGTAATAAAACAAATAGGATTAAAATAGTGACTGAAGTAGTTGATGGTTTAAAGGTAGAATATCAGTTTGATTCGATTAAAAATGTCAAACAGGGATTTTATAAAAGTTATCATCAAAATGGCAAACTAGCTTCAGAGAGATTTTATGTAAATGATACTTTGGATGGCAAAGAAAAGCTGTACTATCCTAGTGGAAAATTATATGGTGAGTTTACTCTTAGTAAAGGAATTTACGAAGGAACTTTTAAGTATTATTTTGAAGATGGCAAAGTTATGCAAGATGGTAAATATATATCTAATGCTATTAGTGGTGAATTGAAGACTTACTATAAATCGGGGAAGCTCAAGGAAATAGTATCAATGGAGAATAATGAAGAGAAAGGACCTTTTACAGAATATTTTGAAAACGGAAACATAAAAGCAAAGGGATTTTATGCTGCCGGACCAAATTCTGAAAATTGTTTATTGGAAATTTTTGATGAGAATAAAAGTGGGCTAGTAATTTCTAAAAAATATTGTCAGAGTGGAATTTGTTGTGATGTATGGTCTAGCGAAAAAGGTAATGTAAAACCTAGTAGTGATTTGTGTACGAGAGTGATTGAGGAAATGAAGGATCAATGCAAATAGTATTTTTATTTTCGAGATAGTTAATTAAGTTTTATTGACTAGATAATATTTAAAATGATGTTTAGAATTTTAGTTTTAATATTCATATCAATTCTATTCAACTTTAATCTTCATGCTCAGGTTGTAGGAGGTAGAAATGTCTATGATTTTCTAGACTTATCATATAGTGCAAGAGCAACAGCTTTGGCAGGAAAAATAATAAACGTCAGAGATAATGATCTATCCTTGGCTATTGATAATCCGGCTGCATTAAATTCCAAAATGCATCAAGCTGTAACCTTTCAACAAACAGCTTACTTTTCGGGTGTCACATATGGTTATGCTGGTTATGCTCATCATATAAATTCAATACCCCTAACAATTCAGGGCGGTATTCAATATATCAATTATGGTAAATTTAAGAGGACAAATCAAGTAGGCGATCAAGATGGTGAATTTAAAGCTTCAGAAATTGCTTTAGTTTCCGGACTTTCTTACCAAGCAACTGACAAACTTACTTTTGGAACTAATCAAAAAATTATTGCATCTTATTTGGAAGGGTATAATTCTGCCGGTTGGTCAAGTGATTGGTCAGCAATGTACGTTGATAGTTCAAAAAGAATATCATTTTGTCTATTGTTAAAAAATATTGGAACTCAGTTTACAACTTATGCCAAAAATGGTGTAAGACAGCGATTGCCATTTGATGCTCAATTTGGGTTTTCTCATAGGTTAAAATATCTTCCTTTAAGATTTAGTATCATAGCACACCACTTACATAAATGGGATATCCGATATGACGATCCTGCATTAGAAGATTCTGGCTTTTTGGAACAGGCAGCAGTAAGCAATAAAGTTACTGTAGGGGAAGTTTTTGACAATATATTTAGACACTTGACCTTTAACTTTGAATTTCTTTTAGGTAAAAAAGAAAATTTTAGAATTAGAGCAGGTTATGACAGGCTAAGGCAAGGTGAATTAAATGTTAGTGGATTTAGAACGCTTTCTGGTTTTTCTGCAGGATTTGGAGTAAAAGTTTATAAATTTAATATAGATTATGGTTTTTCCTCCTACCACATTGGAGGTACAATGCATCATTTCGGAATTTCAACACGTATTGCTGAATTTATTTCAACGCAATAACATAGATCTGAATTCTGATTAGGTAGCATTACAAAAAAATGTATCTTTGTAAGTTTTATTTTTATTTTTTTGCCATTATAACGTCTGTAATAGGCTCATGACAAAACATCAAACGCTAAAATCAAAAGTCTCAATAAGTGGAGTTGGCCTGCACAGCGGCGCCATGGTAAATGTATGTATTTTACCTGCTGAAAAAGGCTCAGGTATTAATTTTATTAGAGTAGATTTAGAATCTAATCCAATTATTAAAGCAGAGGCAAATAATGTTTTTAAAACTCAAAGACATACAGTCCTTGGAAATGTAAAACATAACATAGCCACTGTTGAACATATTTTATCTGCATTATACGCTTTAGGTATTGACAATGCTATTATCGAAGTAGATGGACCCGAATTACCAATAATGGATGGTAGTGCAGCTATGTTTGTAGATGCCATTTTAGAAGCAGGAATTGAAGAGCAGGATTTAGAGAAAGAATATTTAGAAATTATTGAGCCTTTAATAATACGTGAAGGAGATTCCGAGATTACAATCTTACCAGCTGATGACCTAGAGATTACTGTAATGGTAGATTTTGATTCAAAAGTCCTAAATCCCCAGTTTGCAATATTAAAATCTTTAAACGATTATAAAAACGAAATAGCTCCAAGTAGAACTTTTGCCTTTGTTCATGAGCTTGAAGCGCTCTCAAATGCTGGCTTGGTTAAGGGCGGAACTCTAGACAATGCGATAGTTTTTGTTGAAAATATTCCAACTCAAGAGCAACAGGCACTGTTAAACCAACGATTTAATCATCAAGTAACAGTTACACAGACTGGTCTATTAAATGGTCAGGTTCTGCGATTTGGAAATGAGGCTGCAAGACATAAACTATTAGATCTAATTGGTGACTTGTCCTTAGCAGGAATACCAATTAAAGGAAAGATTTTTGCCAGAAAACCTGGCCATAATATCAATGTAAAAATGTCTGAGGCACTAAGATCTTTAATGGCTCAGCAAAAGAAAAATAAAGATGTTCCTGTTTATAATCCGAGCAAGCCTTCTATATATGATATCAATGCAATTTGTCAGAAGTTACACCATAGGTTTCCTTTTTTACTAATAGATAAAATTGTTGAACTTTCTGATAAGCATGTAGTGAGCATCAAAAATGTTACCATGAATGAACCATATTTTCCTGGACATTTTCCTGACAATCCTGTTATGCCGGGTGTTCTTCAAATAGAAGCTATGGCACAAACCGGGGGAATTTTGGTTATGGAAAACATTGAAGATCCTCATGCATATGATACTTATTTTTTAAAAATTGATGGTGCCAGGTTTAGAAAAATGGTTTTACCAGGAGATACACTTGTCATAAGAATGGATTTGAGCGGACCAATTCGCAGAGGTCTTGTAGAAATGAAAGGAAGAGCTTATGTTGGCAATAATTTGGTCGCAGAAGCAGATTTATTAGCACAAATTATCAAGAGAAATAAATAATAATGCATCATCCCCAGGCTATCATACATCCAGATGCCAAGATTGGCCAGAATGTTACAATCAGTCAGTTTGTAACAATAGAAGATAATGTAGAAATTGGCGATAATTCCTGGATAGGTCCAAATGCAGTTATTTTATCTGGAGCTAGAATAGGGAAAAATTGTAAAATTTTTTCTGGTGCAGTTGTAAGCTCAATACCACAGGATTTAAAATTTAACGGCGAAGATTCATTGCTAATAATAGGAGATAATACAGTTATTCGTGAATATTGTACTTTAAACAGAGGTACAGCCGCCAATCAAAAAACAATTATTGGTTCAAATTGCTTGTTAATGTCTTATGTACATGTGGCGCATGATTGTATTGTGGGTAATAATTGCATCTTGGCCAATAACGCTACATTGGCTGGACATGTGACTATTGAAGATAATGCTATACTTGGTGGTATGGTAGCGGTACATCAGTTTACAAAAATTGGAGCATTTACTATGTTGGGGGGTGGTGTACTTCTCAACAAGGATGTACCACCATTCATAAGAGTTGCACGTTACCCGGCTTCTTACATTGGCGTGAATGTAGTAGGGTTAAAAAGAAGAGGATTTAGCCCCGAAGCAATAAAAAATATCCAGGATATTTATCACCATATGTTTGTAGTTAACCATAATCGTTCTCAGGCAATCTCTTCGATTGAAGAACAATTTCCAGATTCAGCTGAAAAAAAATTAATACTGGAATTTGTTCATGGTTCAAAAAATGGAATAGTCAAAGGCTTAAGAAAAGGGTCTTAATTTTTTAGATGAAGGTAAATCCTGATAGACCAAGCCATGATAATTGAATTTCAAGAAGTTAGCAAAAGATATCGTTTTGAATGGATAATTAAAAATATGAGTTATCGATTCAATAATACCAATAGTTATGCAATTATTGGTAATAATGGTTCTGGGAAATCTACGCTCATGCAGATGATTTCAGGCTATCTTTCCCCATCTTCAGGAAGGTTGACTTTTTCCAATAACGACATTATCCTTGATGTCAATGATATTTATAAAGAAATATCTTTTGTAGCTCCTTATATTGAACTTGTGGAAGAGTTTACTTTGACAGAGGCTATTAGTTTTCACAAGAGGTTTAAGCCTTTTAGCAAAGAAATCGAAGAAATCAACCCCTTGGATTTTTTACAACTCCCCAAAACAGCTTTAAACAAACCAATCCAGTATTTTTCTTCTGGAATGAAGCAAAGGCTAAAGCTTGGACTATCTTTTATGTCTCAAAGCGCGGTTCTGCTGCTAGATGAACCTACAATTACTCTGGACAGAGAAGGGATTAGTTGGTATAGAGAAATGTTGGAGAAATATGCTTTTAATCAAAGATTGCTAATCGTCGCTTCAAATGTTATGGAGGATATCGAAGGCTGCAGTAAGATATTGGAAATGAAAGACCTAAAAGCTTAGTTTTTTTCTTTCTTGTTCCCAGGCCCAAGCGGATGACATGATATCTTCAATATTGTACTTGGGATTCCAATTTAATTTTTTAGCAGCTTTATCATAATTTGCATAAATAGCTTCAATATCGCCATCTCTTCTTGGGCCTAAAATATAAGGCACTTTTTTACCACTGGCTTTTTCAACAGCATTTATGGCTTCAAAAACTGAAACACCTTGACCTATTCCAACATTAAAAACATCTAATTTTTGATCATTTTGATACTCAATCAAATATTTAACACATTTAGTATGGGCATTAGCCAAGTCCATGATATGAATATAATCTCTGATACAAGAACCATCACGGGTATTGTAATCATTCCCATGAACAGTAAAATTATCCCTGATTCCTTGGATTGATTCCATTAGAATTGGGATTAAATTGGTAGGTGATTGTTGAGGAATTTCTCCGATCAATCCAGAGGGATGAGCACCTCCAGGATTAAAATACCTCAATAAAATGGCATTTTTATCCGATTTTGTTTTGATGAAATCTTCAATAATCCTTTCTCCAATTTGTTTGGTTGCGGCATAAGGACTTTCAGCTGTACCTAAGGCTGTGGATTCAAAAACAGGGAGCTCTTTGGTATTTCCATAAACTGAACAGGAAGAGGAGAAAATAAGAGAAGGTATATTAAATTCCTCCAAAATTTTCAGAATATTAACAACACTGCTTAGGTTGTTATTGTAGTAGAGCAAAGGTTGTGCAACAGATTCAGGGACACTTTTGAGTGCAGCAAAATGTATAATCCCGTCAACAGGACCAATGAGTTTGAAAACTTTTCTTAGCTCGGTAAGGTCACATAAATCAATGCAATGATTAGTAATAATCTTTCCGGTAACTTTTTTGATTAAATCTAGAACTATTGTTTTAGATCGTATAAAATTATCAATAGAAATTACATCGTAACCATTATTGATCAAATCAATAACAGTATGGCTGCCGATATATCCACAACCACCAGTAACAACTATTTTGGGCATAATTTTATTTTGAAATTTCGATACTCCAAACCGGACAACCTGTTTTTGAAGAACGACAACTAGTTAAAAATGAACCAACAAAAGCAATAACTAAAACCAAGGCGATGATTTTTTTTCCTGTTTTCATTTTTTGATTTTGATAAGATATTGAAAAAAGATAAATTATTTTTGAATTTCCCAAGTAGGACAGCCTCCGCATCTTTTGCAACTGCTGTTTAAAATTCCGACAAGGATGATTGATAATAGAGCAAATATGAATATATTTTTTGTTATTTTCATCTCTTAGGCTATTTTTGAAAAGTATAGTTTTACTTGAAGTTTTTTAAAACAACAGCGTTTAATTTAATATAGTTTCTTTTTGAAGGCAATAAAAAAAATATTAGTAGCTCCTTTAAGTTGGGGACTGGGTCATGCGAGTCGCATGGTTCCAATTATAAATGAGCTAATAAAAAATGAAATAGAAGTTATAATAGCCTCTGATTCCGATGCGTTGGAATATTTAAAGAAAAAATATCCAAAACAAAAATTTATTGAATTGCCATCTTACAATGTTCAATATAAATATAGCAACATGTTTTTTAATATTTTATTACAAGTTCCTAAAATATTAAAAGCTATAAGGCAAGAACGTATTTTGTTAAAAGATATTATTCAAGAAAACAATATTGATATCCTGATTTCTGATAATAGATATGGAATAATAAGTAAAAAAATACCATCAGTTTTTATCACTCACCAAGTGAATATCAGAATTCCAAACCTGATAATTCAAAAAATAGTAAATATCATTAACTACCGTTTAATAAATCGCTATCAATATATCTGGGTTCCTGATTTTGAATTTGATAAATGTTTGTCAGGTGATCTAGGGCATCAGTTTAAATCAAAAAAATTAAGGTATATCGGGCCATTGTCAAGACTGAATAATAATACAGACTATTTTGATTCATATGATATAGTTGTTCTGCTTTCTGGACCTGAACCCCAAAGGACTTATTTTGAAGATGAACTAAGGAAACAACTTGCAGATTTGCCAATAAAATCATTAGTCATACAGGGGAAATTAGATAAAAATTTAAAAGTTATTAGTTCAGAAAACCTAACTATTCTTCCATTTGCTGATGATGAGCAATTAGTCTCTTATATCAAAAGTGCTGAGTTGTTAATAAGCAGATCGGGTTACAGCACTATAATGGATTTACATTCAATTGGTGTAAAACATGTATTGTTTGTTCCTACTCCAGGACAAACTGAACAAAAATATCTGGCAGACCGTTGTTGCCAAAATCTACAAGCAATAGTCCAGCAACAATCAAAACTGGATATCAAAACTGCCTGGGAAAATAGAACTCAATCAAAAGGATTTGAATCTAATTCAGCTAGCGATTTGCTGACAACCGCCGTAGAAGAATTGTTGAATAAAAACTGATTTATCTTTTTTTGACAGCAATTTCTGTTTTCAAACTTATAAAGAAACTTCTTCCGTCAGATGGTAGAATACCAGGCCCAGGGTAACTGCTGGCTCTACGACTAAAATACATGGCATTTCCCATATTATTAGATCCTGCTTGAAGTTTGAACCATTTCCAATGATAACTGATAAAGGCATCCATAACGAAATAAGAAGGAATAATTCCAGTTACAGCTGCTGGACTGGATTCTGAATTTGTTGCATCGGTATAATGTGCAGCGGTATAACTGATTTGATAACTAAGACTTAGGTTTTTAAAATAAAAGTTTAGACCTGATTTGAATGTCAAAGGGGCAACAAACTCCAACTTTTTACCGGAAGCAAAGCTGTTGCTGGTTTTTAAATATCGACCATCCAGCCATGAAAAATTTCCGAAGAGCAACAAGCCGGCCTCTGTTTTTTTACTGCTGAAGGTTTTAAAAATATCCCATTCAAAAAATGACTCTAGTCCAAAAACTCTTGCATTGCCAATGTTTGTTTTTTCAGTTATAGTTTGAATAATTGTTGGATTTTCTGAGTCTGGCCTTTCAATTTGTATATTTCCTATTCTGTTGTTATAAGATAGGTAAAACAAACTGAAATCATAATTAAAATAATTTTTGATTTTACCCCTGATTCCAAGATCTGCATTGAAACCAGACTCGTCTTTAAGATTTGGATCTACTATTTGGTTTGGATTTACAATTCTGATATCATTGAAGTTGACCGCCCGATAGTTTTGTGAAAAATTGGCATAAATTTCAATTTCATCATTAGGCAGATAGTTAAAACCAAGTCCTGCTAAAAGAATTGATCTTGGAAGTTGATAATTTTCATTCACAGCTTCATTCCTCAAGGTATCAAAACCATTAGCTCCAGGTGCCACTACCAAATCCTGATAATAACCCTTGGCAGAAGTATTGATAAACTCATACCTTAGTCCTGGAGTGAGGCTGAATTTTTTCCCTATATTTATGTAATTCTCAGCAAAAAAGGCTGTATTGAAGCTAGGGAAAACGTAATCAGATTTTAGTATTTTTTGATCGGAGGTAAAAACAAAATCGTTTTGGGTGCCTGTACTGTCACTATTGCCAAAGCCTTGAGCTTGTTTTGTCAACCCACTATAAATTCTGGTACCAATTAACAGGGTTGAGTTTTTGTTAAAGATTTTATAGCGATGCAGGAGTCTTGTTTCGTTTCCAAAATTATTGTAAAAACCTTTTATCAGATCTCTGGAGCCGCCATAGTCAACTCGATTGATAGGAGATAGGTTGCCGATAGATAGTCTGCTGGCAATCAGCCCGAAATTTTTGATATTAAGCTTTGTATTCTTATTTATTTTATAATCAAGTGTAATGGCGGAGATATTCCAGTTCACCTTAAACCAGTTTCTAGGCCTTTTACTTTGTCGGGGATTCTGTAAAAATTCAAAATCTGTCAAACCTCCTGGTTGTCTAGCGAGGTATTGCATACTGCTTTGTTCAAAGCTGATGCTTAATTTATCATTAAAACTATAAGAAATTGACGCAAAACCATTTATAACATTAAATTCAGAAAAGGGACGCCAACCATCGCCTCTTTTGTATTGAAAATAACCATAATAATTTAATTTACCCTTGGCTACTGTTCCTTCTATGCTGTTAAAAGAGTTGATAAAATTGAAAGAGCCATAACTGTTTTCACTGGTAAACTTGAAAGGACTATAGCTATCTCCTTTTTTTAGCTTAAAATTTAATAAGCCACCAAATTGAGTTCCGAATTGAAGCGAAGCGGCCCCTCTTATAAGCTCAATTTTATCGATGGCCTGAGCAGGAGGGGTATAGTAAGATTCTGGGTAACCCAGTGCATCGGCACTAATATCATAACCATTTTGACGAGTATTAAAATTAGATGTTCTGTTGGGACTAAGGCCCCTCGCTCCAATATTAAGTTGAATTCCTGAATTGTCATTTTCCCAGATATTCAATCCTGGAACTTTGGAAAATATTTGCCTGCTGTTATTCGTTGCCAAATTGACATTCAGTTTGCTGATATCTATTATTTCAGATTTTTTGGCGGCACCGATGATCATATTGTCCCAATCAACCGCTCTGAAATGAGATTGGCCGAAGTCGGAATTATTGTCATAAATAGTTACTGTAGGAATTCGAATTTCAAAAGTTCTTAAAATTACCTCAATTGAAATACTGGAGTCAGTGATACAGAAAGTTTGCAATTCTTCGTGAAAACCTGCTTTTGAAAAAACCAAGTCATGGCAGCCTGAAGTTAGATTGTCTAAAAGAAATAAACCGTTATTGTCTGTTTTGATTTTGAGTCCTGAAATTACAACCTGAATTTCGGTATTGGAGATAGGGGTAACCAAACTGTCAATCACCCTGCCTTTGATAGAAAACACCTGTGAGTAGGAATTTTCTGCAAAAATCCAGCAGAGTAGAATAAGTAAGGTAATTTTTTTCATATATCGTCATACAAAATAATCCAGTCTTTGTGACAGAATCCTTTTGGTTGTTTGGCTAGGTTTATATCTGGTTTTATAAATCTTCTCGCTGGTCTTCCATTTAATGAAACAAAACAATCTGCAGTTACTATTGGCTCTTTAAAACCCTTATTATTTTTAAAATCCTTGGCAAGAAAATGAGCAAAGTCTAAAATCATATCCGGCTGGTAGGACATAAAAACCTCTTGTTTAGCTGTTAGGTATTCCCTGTTGTCTACTTCAGATTCTTTAGACCCGTCTGCTTCTCTAATTTTAAAAATAATTGTACCCGTTTTTTCAACAACCATCACTTTCCATGAAAATCTGAAACCCTCCTCTGTCCACAAAACATCTCCAGGATAGAGCCAATGCCTCATTGGAAAAAGTAATTGCCAAGAAATAAAAATCCAAAATAACCAAGGTGCTCTATTATTAAAATGACTTTGACTAGTCCCTTGTTTTAATTTAGACAAATTAAAAATAAGGACAAAATTACTAATTATTTTTTCATGCCAAAGAGTCGAGAAGAAAATAGTTGTAAAAAAAATCATGATGATTGGAAAAACCCCAATATTAAATAACATGGCAGTTGCTAAATGAAAAACAACAACAGCTAAATAAGCAATAACTCTCGTTTTTTTGAAGTATAAAAAAAATGCAATACTTAAATCATAGATTGCTCCAAACCAAGAAAATAGGTAGGCTGTAATTTGTAGCAAAAGAAAATTTCCGACTATTGGTAGATCAGAATTCCTGCTTAACCAGATTTTTAATGGCAGAGCATTTAAAAGCCAATCTGAATGTAATTTTGCTATTCCGGCAAAAAAATATAAAAGCGCTATTTGAAATTTTATCCAGAATATAGTCCAATAAGGGACCTCATCAAGCTCAATTTTTGGGTTGAGCCATACATCAACAGCGTATTTTCTGTTGGCCGGCACAAAAATTAAAATAAAGGAAAGAAGACTGATTAAATAATAATGGTTCAGATAATGCGTAATATCCAACAACTCAAAATAGCTGAATAATATAAAAAATAGGATACTGCATATTCTGTATAATGCGCCAAGTAAAATTCCTAAGGCACTTAATATTAAAAGAACAATAAATAGGTAGATGATTTCAGGGCTAAAAGTTGGTAACCAATCAAACCCAGTAAGTTTAAAAGAATAGGTTGGGGCTATGTAAAATTTATGAAACCAACCTAAAGTTAAAGTTCTAAGGATCGAGAAGAGCATAACAAAACCAAACAAAACTCTGAAGACGACCAATGGAGCGATGCTGACCTTTCTGTTTAAGTAATTTTCTGCAATCATATTGTATTATATCTAGGAAAGTAACATAATACAAAGTTATAGGTTAACCAAATGATAATTTTTGTTCTGATCGATTATTTTGTATAAAATTTTTTAAAAATTTCAGAAAAATTCTTATATATTTGCTATTTATGCTACAAAAGCATTTGACAGATCACTTAGTTACTTATTATTTCAATTACAATACATGAAAAAAGTAATAATTTTATTACAATTCATAATTTTAACAACCTTTGTTGTTAATGCACAAAAAGGTTATGAACCTCCTTATCCATTTGAGGTTGGTGGTCACATTGGTACTAGCATGTTCCTTGGCGAACTTGGTGGTCAGTCCGGAATTGGAACAGCCTTCATCAGAGATACTGATTTAAAATCTACAAGATTTAATGTTGGTCTATTTGGAAGATGGAATATTGCAAAATATTTTTCAGCTCGTTTTGAATTCAACTATCTTGCATTACACGGTGATGATAAGTTAGCTGGTAAAGGTGCAAATGGACAGTTTTCATACACTATCCCTGATTTTACAGATATGGCTTGGCATAGATATTACAGAAATTTAAATTTCAGATCTCATGTCATTGAAACCTTCGTGGCAGCGGAGATTATACCTTATAACTTTGAATTGGGGGGTGGATATCAAGGGTACAGCGTTCTTTCTCCTTATGGATTTGTTGGTATCGGTGGTTTCTATTTCAACCCTCAGGGATATTATCAAGATAGAGAAGAGTGGGTAAATCTTAAACCTCTTAAAACAGAAGGACAGGGATTGGTTGATGGTGTTAAAAATTATTCTTTAGTGCAGTTGAATATACCTATGGGTTTTGGTTTGAAGTGGAATTATGATGATAAATGGACTTTGGCTTTTGAGGTGAATCATAGAATGACTTTCACTGATTATATTGATGATGTAAGTATAAACTATGTAGACCCAACCTTGTTAACAGCGAATCTTCCTTCTAATTTGGTGGCTCCAGCGATTGCTATGGCTGATAGGTCCATTGAAAATGATCTTTATAGAGATGCATACGAAGATTGGTTTAAACCTACTTATCCTGGTCAACAAAGAGGAGATGCTCGTGATAACGATTCTTACTATACACTAACGGTTAGATTCAGTTACTATCTGGGTTATGGAAAAAGTTTAATACCAAAATCAGGATTAAGAAGCCGTTACAGCTGTCCTGTTTGGTAATAATAATACAACTAATAAAATTAAAGCGTCAAGTGAATTACACTAGACGCTTTTTTATTTTAAGTCATTATTGGCTTTCTCAAAGTCTTCGGGAATACCAATATCAATAAAATATCCTGATTGTTCTATTCCAATAAATTTTAGTTGCTCGACATATTTTTCCATAAAGTCTTTTTCAAAGGAGAAAGTTTCGATTTTTGGGAATAGATTTTTGATCAATATTGAGTTTACAATATAAACCCCACCATTGATAAGACCCTCATCGCAATATTTCTTTTCTTGAAAGCTGATAATTCTATTATTTTTATCCAGTTCAACAACACCATAACGATCAAAGTCAAACATACGACGTAACGAAACAATCAAATCGGCTTTTTCTTCTTGGAATGTATAAAACAGCACATGGAGGTCAGATTTGAATAAAGTATCTCCATTCAAAATCAGGCAATTGCAGTTATCTTCCAACATTTCCATGGCATAACGAATAGCCCCGCCTGTTCCCAATGGTTCTTTTTCAATAGCATATTTTATTTGAATCCCTTTGTATTGATTTCCAAAATGCTGAATGATAGTCTCAGATTTGTAGCCAACAGATAGAATCGCTTCTTGTATACCATTTTCTAGACAATAATCCAAAACCCATTCTAGAAAGGGGCGGCCTGCAACAGGAGCCATTGGTTTGGGCACATCATTCACAACAGATTGTAAGCGTGTGCCGAATCCACCGGCCAATATAATGGCTACTAGATTCATCTTCTGTTAAAACAATTTTTCTTCAACCAACTCACAGATGATATGGCCTAATAAAATATGTGATTCCTGGATACGTGGCGTATCATTGGAAGGGACATTGAGCAGAAAATCGGATAGATCCTTCATTTTTCCACCACTTTCTCCGGTCATTCCAACCACTATCATTCCCTGTTCTCTGGCAGCTTCCATAGCTTTGATGATATTTTTGCTATTTCCAGAAGTGGAAATTCCAAAAAATATATCCCCTTTCCTTCCTTTGGCAATAATCATTCTCGAGTAGATCTCATCATAGCTATAATCATTAGCTACAGCGGTAAGGTAAGAGGTATTAACATGCAAGGCCTCCGAGAAAAGAGGTTTACGATCCTTGTAAAAACGACCAGAAAACTCTGCCGCCAAGTGTTGAGCATCCGCTGCACTGCCTCCATTTCCGGCAAATAGAATTTTTTTGTCATTTGAAAATGCCTCTACACAAACATGAACAATTTGTTCAATGCTTTCTAAAAGTGTAGTATTATTCAATATATTTTGTTTAACGGCTATGCTTTTAGCGATTCTATTTTTTATGGTGCTTTGCATGATAAGTTTGTTGATTATTTTTTTACAAAAATAGGTTTTTAATAAATAATTAGCTCTTGAATCATTCGATTTATCTTTGATATTTGTAGATTGTTATAACAAATAAAAACCTAATCTCTAATATATGAATAAATCAGTTAAAGAAATCAGTCTTTTTGACCTGACGATGATTGTCATCAGTTTGGTTATTGGTATGGGAATTTTTAAAACACCCGTAGATGTAGCCGCTGCCTCTAATTCTGTTTCAATTTTCTTTCTTGCCTGGTTTCTCGGAGGTATGATTGCTTTGTCTGGCGCCCTAACCTATGCTGAAATCGGCTCTAGGTATCCAGTCATCGGCGGATATTACAAGATTTTTTCTGCTACCTATCATCCTTCTATTGCATTTTCTATCAACAGTATTATTCTGGTTTCCAATGCTGCCTCTGTTGCCGCTGTCGCGTTGATTGGAGCAGAATATATCAATAACGTTGTATTAAGTGATGAGTATAATACCGTTGCCTCTAAAATGTGGGTGGCTAGTATCAGTATTGCCATTTTCTACGGATTGAATCTTTTAGGATTAAAAACCAGTACCACTGTCCAAAATCTGTTGATGCTTTTTAAGATTGGGTTAATGCTCTTAATCGTGAGTGCAATCTTCTTTGCTCCGGATGCCAATGTTGTTGATCATGTTGCTACAGGTGTTAAGACATACAGCTGGACAGATATTGGCTATGCGCTAGGTGTTTGTTTGGTGGCGGTTTCTTTTACTTATGGAGGTTATCAGCACAGTATCAATTTTGGTTCAGAGGTGAAAAATGCCAGTAAAATCATACCCAGAGCAATTTTTATTGGCATCATGGCAGTCATCTTATTATACATGTTGATCAACTATGCCTATTACCGGGTTATTGGATTTGAGTCCTTGGGAAAGGCCGAGTCTATTGGAGCGATCATGGTTTCTAAAATATTCGGTGATATCGGGTTCAAAATTGTTTCTCTGCTTTTCTTTTTCTCTGTCCTTGGTTATGTCAATGTTATGTTGTTAAGCAACCCCAGAGTGATGTACGCCATGAGCGAAGAGGGTACCATGCCGGCCTCATTCAAGAAAATCAATCATAAAACGGAAGTCATGACTGTGGCGCTGACAGTTTTTACCATCACTATCATTTTTACACTGTTTTTTGCCAAAGAATTCAATTTGATTCTGGATTATATCATGTTTTTGGATAGTATCGGAATGGTATTCTCAGCGGCAACCATTTTTTATTTTAGAAAAAAGAAAATTGCTCCTGAAGGAAAACCGTTTTATAAGGTTCCCCTCTATCCATTACTTCCGATCTTTTATATTCTGGCCTATCTGTTTGTTGCAGGAGCGGTATTTGTAAAAAATCCACAGGCAGCTTTCTATGGGATTTTGATTTTCCTGGGATTTATGTTGATTTATTGGATCGTAATTTGGTACAAAAAAAGTAAAATGATAAATTAGTAGAGGATTAACCTTTAACACAACTATATGTACCTCTTAGCTTTAGCAATTTCACCCGGACTGTTTCTCAGTTGGTATATCTGGTGGCGAGACAAACATGAAAGAGAACCAAGAGCCTATCTAATGCTTTGTTTTATATTTGGAGCCATCAGTATCATTCCGGCTATCTTTCTGGAAAGCTGGGGAGAATCAATGGGTTATTCTGCTGGTCCTGATGTCTTGAAAACTTTGATTTTTTCGGTAGTGGTCGTTGGCTTCAGCGAAGAATTTTCTAAATATCTTTTTCTAAGGTTTTATATCTTCCCCAAAAAAGAATTTTGTGAACCTATGGATGGCATCGTCTATTCTGTCATGGTGAGTATGGGATTTGCGACGCTCGAAAATATTCTCTATGTCTCCAGTGGTGGAATAAATACCGCTATTGTCAGAATGTTTACCGCCGTGCCAGCTCATGCAGCCTTTGCCTGTCTGATGGGCTATTTTGTCGGAGTTGCCAAATTTTCAAATAATAGCAGATCTGCAAATCTGTTAGCCGGACTCTTGTTGGCGGCTGTCGTGCATGGATTTTACGATTTTTTTGTCTTTCAGCAATTGCATGAGGCGCTCATGGTTTTTACCTTTGTCACTTTGATTTTGGCTATCATCATGAGTCGATATATGATTCATTGGCATGTTGAAAAATCGCCGTATAATACTCGTAATAATACCTAAAAAAGTTCAAAGACTAAACGTAAATTTAATAATAACTTATCTTGAGATCTGGGGGGCTTTACTTTATTTTTTTTATTTTTAAATCTAATTGCCAAACAAACTATTTTTTTGAAATGAAAAACTTTATAATACAAAACGTATTATTCATACTACTATTTGCAGGCTCTGCCAATGCCCAAATAAGAGTTGATGCTAGCCAATTTCATAATAAAACCCCTGAAAATGGAGCACCACAGTCTGAATGGATTTATCAACCTCAGCAAAATACTGATTTACATGTTGTTTTAGCGCCATCACATTCATTTTCCTGTTTTGGAATTGGTTGGAAGTCCTTGAATCATCAACTCCCGTTAAATCTTTTTCATTTTCGATATAGAACCCTTCAAAACAATGGAATTTGGTCTGAATGGAAGATATCAGAGGCCGAATTTAGCCCTTCAGATAATCCCAAACTTATGTATTGGTCTGATGCCACTTTTACCTTTGATGCCCAGAGTCATCTTCAATTGGAGATAATCATTTCGTTTCCCGCATCAGTTCAAGAAATTAAATTGGATCTTTTTGATGGTAATTTTCAAGGGAGAACTCAGTCTACTCCCATTGAAGCCCCTAAAAGTAATCCTATCAACTGTCCTGCTTTCCCCAATATCATCCAGAGAAGTCAATGGTGTGGAGGATCTGCCTCTTGTACGCAAGTCAATACAGCTTATACACCCACTTATATCAGCCCAACACATATTGTGATACATCATGGGGCTTCCCCTGATACTTATACCAATGGTGCAGCCGTTGTACAGTCTTATTATAATTATCATGTAAATACCCTTGGTTGGACAGATATTGGTTATAATTTTATTGTGGATAAATTTGGTAATTTTTACCAAGGAAGGCACAACCCCAACCTTAACACAGCTGATGTACGTGGTGCTCATGCAGGTAATGCCAATAGTGGTTCCATTGGTATAAATTTTCCCGGAAATGCTGATGTAAGTATTGCTACACCCATACAATTAGAAGTAGTAAATCGTTTGATGGCCTGGTGGTTTGACAGAACCGGTTTTGATCCTACCAGCTCTGCTTCTATGACGACTCAGGCTTTTGGAGTTCAGGTAAAACCTAGAATTTGTGGACATAAAGATGTAGGTCAGACTAGCTGCCCAGGTACAGACCTATATGCCAGAATTCCTGCCATGCGTATCAGAGCCAAACAAATTATCGATAGTTGCAACGCTTGTACTCCACCAGCTACAGTGTCCAGTTCAAATATTAGTACCCAATCAGCTACCTTGCAATGGTCTACGATTTCCAATGCACAATCTTACGCGGTAGCGTATAAGGCAAATAATTCATTGATTTGGACGACTGTTACGGTAACCGGCAATAGCTTGGTATTAAATGCTTTGGTTCCCAATACTCTGTACAATTACAAGGTGCAAGCAACTTGTCCCTCGGTCTCAAGCGTATTTACAAGGGAAAACAGTTTTAGTACCCTGCCGGCTTGTAATACAGTCACACAATTAAGTCAGACTTTTCTAAGTTCCAATTCAGCAGTATTATCTTGGGCTCCTTCAGCATCCGCGATATCTTATCAGTATGAATATAAAACGACGACTGCTACTACTTGGACAGTCGCCAGTACTACGGCAAGTTCTGTTTCTTTAATTAACCTGAGTCCTTCCACAACTTATCAATTTCGAGTGATGGCAAATTGTAATGCGGGTAATAGTGTATATTCCGGTATACAGACATTTACTACTTTGGCACCGCCTTGTAATATTCCAAGTGGCTTAAGTAGTTCGGCGATCGGCATCTCTTCTGCCAATATACAATGGACTGCAGCTTCTGGGGCATTGACTTATTCGATTCGTTATCGTATCGTTGGGTCGAGTAGTTGGACTACAACGAGTGCAAGTATCAATTCAAAATCTCTTACAGGATTACAGCCAAACAGTACTTATGAGTTTCAGGTACAATCGAGTTGCTCTTCCATTTCAAGCAGATTTAGCAATTCAGCTACTTTCACAACAGCTATGCAAGATATTCAAATAACGATTGGAAATGGAACACAAGCCTACTCTGGTCACCCTTTTGCAACTGGTTTTTCCGATGAACGCACACAGTATATTATCACAGCTGCTGAGTTAAGTGCTGCTGGTTGGTCTGCTTCAAATCCTTATTTAAAAACGATGGCGATACAAGTTTCAACTGCTGCGAGTCAGGCTATGAATAATTTTACGATTACCTTTTCTCATACCAATTCCTCTGTTTTTAGTAATTCTAATTTCATTGCACCTTCGGGAGCTACCTCCACATACAGCGCCAATGCTACCGCTTTGGTGGGTTGGAATAACTTTACTTTGAGTTCCCCTTTCCCTTATAATGGAAGTCAAAACCTTCTTGTAACGATTTGTTGGAATAATAGCAGCTTTACAAGACATTCTATTCTGCCTACAACTATTTTGAGTTCCTATCGCGCTATTTTCAATCGCGACAATTTAGCAACAGCTAACCTTTGTAGTAATACAACCGGGACCCTAAGTTTTTATCGTCCCAATTTTAAATTTACTTTCAGAGCTGTAAATGCTCTTGGTACGGGTAATGATGGTGATCCTTCTCTCTTAATGCAACTGGATGCTCATAATGTGGTAGAAAGTTCAGCATTTATTACGCAAGAAACTACTGAGTATAATGAAGAGCAAGTTTTGCCTCTTGAGTTGGAGGAAGAGAAGAAAGCTGACTGGTCTGTTTATCCAAATCCTTTTACAAATACCCTTTTGATAAAGCAACACGTAGATGGTCAATCATTAGGTCAAATTCGCATCTATAACCTTTTGGGAATCCTCGTTTGGCAAAAAGTATCGACGCAAAGCATTGAAGAATTGGATTTATCAGGCTTAGAACAAGGCATCTATCTAATACAATTGGGTGGCAAGGGCCAACAGGTGATTAAAATGAATTAAGCCGATTGATTTTTACAAATAGAAGTCTTGTTTTAAAATAGATTTCTACATCTTTTAATTTCATCAGTATTTCATAAGTTTAATCATTCATTCCCTTGCCTGCCAGAATCTGTGGAATCATTTTTTCGATTCGGTTTACTCTGGTGGCGGATTGTTTGGGAGCCGAAAAAAACAAGATATATCCTCTTTGTCTGCCAGGAGTTAATGCCTTGAAGGCAGCTGCTAAATTAGGATTTTCCTCCATTTTTTGCTCCAATTCGACTGGAACAGGTTCCGGATTTTTATTAAACTC
>JBILRD010000082.1:0-7648 GCA_044372845.1 Saprospira sp.
ATCTTCTAAACCCTTTTCTGTTACTGAAACCAGATATATTGTGATAATCAACACCATTCCCTGGACCTGCGTTTATCTTGAATCTGGTCTTGTAATAGCGTGGCGGCAGTTCGGCACATTGCCATCCGAAGCGATTTGTATAAAAATTAGAATTATAATATTGGGTAGATATCGTATTGCTATTGGGAACATAGACTCCATTAACACAACCTCCATTTTTATAAATAGGAACATTATTAAATTGTCCAAGCTCAGATCCGAAGTTTGGAACATTTGGATGAGAGCAGGTCCAAGCTGGAACTTGAGGTTTTTTCTGAACTAAAAATTCCCTAACAAAACAAGAAATTGGTAGATTGTTGACATCATAAGCTGTCACTTTCCAACGATGTTCCTTAAAATAAGTTAAAGCACTATTAACCTGAAAAACAACCGTTGAACTATTAGTAGGTGGTAATACCTGATTTACAGGATTTCCATTTACAGATATAGGCACCCAACTATTCGAGACAGATTCCCACAACTCTACATTGTAAGAAATAATATTCAAACCTTCTTCGTGTTGCCATGTTAATCTTGGTTTATTATCTATCCATTCAGCATTGTCCAAAGGATTTGATACTACATTCAATGCATAACAATTTGAACAGTTTGGTAAAATTCTTGGAAGAACAGTCCCTTGTAATCTGATTATATATGGATTTTCATCACTGTCGTTACTTGTTATAATTAAAGTATCATTGGATGTTCCAGGTGTTTGAGCTGTAAAATTCAAGCCAATATTTATAAAACTACCTGCACTGACATTTATATTAGCCGTGCTACCTATAAGGTTAAAACTACGTCCGCTGCGTAATCTAATAGAGGTAATATTTAGAACGGCGTTGCCTGCATTACGAATTTGAAGGTTATTTTGTACCAAATTTCCTACGGATGTTGACCCGATATTATGATTTGACAGATTAGGCTTTTGCTGATTAGAAATATTCACATCAATTTCTGCCTCAGTCCTTATAATGGCTTTTAATTTAAAATGAACCTGAGTGATGGATTCATCCGCATCATTATTCAATATAGTAAGAGACATTTGATCTAAACCTGCAACCAGAGGCGAATATGACATCAAAATAAAAGTCTGGGCATAGGGAGCTAAAGATCTTATATAATTAGAATCGATCAGAACATTTGGATTACTACTGATCAGTTGGTTCAACGTCAATGTAGACGCGCCCCTGTTTTGTACAACTAACTGAATATTTTGAGTTTGACCTACGATGACAGGCTGACCATGTAAAGATATTGTATCCTGATTTGATATTGAGTTTTGCAGATAGAATAATTGAATTTCAGGAGATGGTCCGTTTATAACTTTAAAAGCTATATTAAATTCAAAAATTGAAGTATTTGGGTCATTGGAAAAAATCTTTAATGTTACAATTTGATTTCCTAATTGCAAGGGACTTATTTGTAGATTAAAGCTATCAGTATTTAAATTTTGAATCCCATTTTGAATATTATTTTGAACAATAACATTAGCATGGTTATCAATTATTTGAGATACAATTAAAGGATTTAATCCCAAATTTTTAATGTAAAAACTAAAATCATAGATTTGATTCAATACCAAATTGGGTAAGCTAATGGTTTGAAGTGGTGTAATTATGTTATTTGTATAACTTACCTCTATTTGTGGAGGAGAGGCCAGGTTTATAGTTAAAGTAAGTTCAGCAATAGAGTCACAACCATTTGAACCTATAAATTGAGCACTATAAAAGCCTGATTGTGTTAAATTCATGCCATTCCAATTAAAAGGTAGGTTTAGAGAACTAATCACTACCGATTGCTGACTTGATGTAACTGGCAATACATTTAATTGATAATTTACAATAGAATCACATGAACTCACACTACTGTACTGAACTATTTGAGTACCTGAACTCGTAAATAACAAACCATTCCAAAGGTAGGGTAATTCATTCTGACAGATTGTTCTGGTTTCGAAATGATTAAATATAGAATCAACTTCCAGATTATAAATTACCAATGAATCACAACCCCATTGATTTGCATATTGAGCTGTTTGCGATCCAGGTTGTGTAAAACTTAACCCATTCCACTGATATGGCAATTGACTTTGGCAGATTTGCCTTGTAAAATAGGTAGAATCTTCAAAGTTGACTTGTATATTCAAGACAGATATAGAATCACAACCACTACTTGTCGCATGAATAAAAGAGTAACTTCCACTTTGAGTTATAGAAATTTGATTCCATGGGAATGGCAAAGCATTACTGCAAATTGAAACAAATTGAGTATCCGATACAGTTGGTGTAACATATAATTCTAATTGAATTATAGAATCACAACCGGATAAAGTTATCAAAGTATCTGTATACAAACCACTTTGAAAAAATGAATTATTCTGCCAGATATAAGGCAATGAATTTTGACAAATTGTATCCTTTAAAGTGAACTGTCTAACACTATCAATTGTCAAATTCAAAATTACCAAAGAATCACAATTATTTATATTTGACAATACAGTTTGATAAATACCTGAATTACTAATCGAATTCTGATTCCAAATATATGGTAATTGATTACTGCAGACAGATCTATATTCACGAGATGTGTCAGCTGGAAGTACAGTTAAATTTAATTGTGTTAGAGAATCTAAACCAATTGTATTTGTGGATAAATGGAAATAATTTCCTGATAGTGATAATGATTGTCCATTCCAAATAAAAGGGGTTTGGTACTGGCAAATACTTTGAGTAATAAATACAGGTTGCAAAGAGATGCCTTGAAATAAAATATTGAAAGTGTCATTCAGACCATCATTACTAATAATTTGAGTTAAAAAGGTTGACAATCCAACATTGTTCGGATGAAAAATTACTTGGAAGCTATCTTTTTGGCCTTGTAATAAAAATGTTGGACTCGAATTTAATACACTCCAATCAATATTTGATGGGAAAATAATTTGATTAATACGAAGGGTATCGTTTCCCAAATTTTCAACAACAATATTGAGTGTATCAGATAGTCCTATTACAGTTGGAGCGCTAGAGAGAGCCATTCCATTGGACAATATATTTCCACTATTTGACACTTGCAAATTTGGACCTATACAATTACTATTGATTTGAATGGCATAATTTGGCTCAGAAATATCATTAGATTGAAATTGTAATAAAGTCTGATGTAACCCTAAATTTTGAGGTTGAAATAAAACGGGAAGTAAATAAGTTCCACCTGCAGGAATAACAATATTTGTCGGTCCTTGTAATTGATAAGCCGAACTTCCATTCAATTGAATATTTTGTAATGATAAATTATTATTTCCTCTATTACGAATGGTAAAATTGAGTAAACTATCATTATTTGGGTATAAGGTTGGGCCAAAAATTGTATCCGATGTAGCCAGGATTTGATTCTGGTATAAACATTCAATTTCAGGCATTAGTGGACAGTATTGAATTTTAGTTAATACAATACCATTAGGGCCTGAATAACTTAAATCACTTATTTCTTTCCATCTAAAACGAATTTTTCTGAATGGTGTAGTAGATGTTATATGTAAGCGCCCGTTATCATTATTACCACTGTAGGTACGAATAGTTTTTGTACTATTGGTAAAATAAGTTCGTCCTACATTTCCTGATGGCACACCAGATTCATAGAAATAACTAACACCTGTGGTAATATTTGTGCCGGCTGATGTTTGTGGATAGATACTTTGAATCTGCTCTTCCCCATCACTATTATTATTTATTGCTATAAAATCAAGATAAACAGAACTCACATCTCCACTAAAAGTTATTACAACATCAATATATTCCTGAACCGGAGGCTGAATAGCCTCAACATCATCATCTTTTCCTATCCAAACTCCTAAAGTCGATGTATAACGAAATAACCTTGGACCATCGCCGGCTACCTTTGCAATTTGAACATTGTAAGGCATGTTGAACGTGGATGCGTTGTAGGTATGCGAGAGTGTATTATTGGAGATGGTCCCCAATTCTGTTGATGTCAGATTGTAAGAGACACCGGTGCAAGTGAATTGAGCAAAAAGATTTTTTCCAGAAAATATCAACAAAAAGATCAAGAATGCCCTCATGAGGTAAACAAAATTTAAAAGTAATTTGATTGCATAAAACCACTTGAAGGCCAGAATCAAAATTTAACAAATGCTAATAATGGCAAAAACCGTTCAATTATTAAACAGTTATTAAAGCATTTAATCCGTGAAAGTAGCTTAGATTAGTGGTTTACTATTTACAATGCAAGTTATTGAAAACTTGAGGAATAACCTTAAAAGTAATGTTATTTTTAAGTAAAGTAATTTAAGAAATTATTCTTATTCCACGTACAAGACCAACCCCTTCAGATAACTTCCCTCAGGATGAAAAATACTTACCGGATGGTCAGCAGGTTGAGAAATATGCTGTAAAACTCTGACATTTCTGCCAGCCTCGATTGCTGCTGCAGTTACAGCACCATAAAACAACTGTCTGTCAACTACCTGAGAACAGGAAAAAGTGAAGAGGATTCCACCTGGAGCAATTTTCTTCAATCCCTCCATGTTCAACCTTTTGTAGCCTTGAATAGCCTGATGTCTTTTATCCAGACTTTTGGCATAAGCCGGAGGATCCAAAACCATTACCTCATAGCTATCGTTTGACTGTTGGAGAAATTTCAGAACATCCTGAGTATAACTATTATGAGATAAAGCTCCGAATCCATTTAACTCAATATTTTTTTCAACCAGTTCCATTGCTTTTGCCGAAGCATCCACTGAATCTACTTGCTTGGCTCCAGCTTGAAGTGCATAGATTGAAAATCCGCCGGAATAACAAAAAGCATTCAATACCGTTTTACCGGCTACAAATTTCCCCAAAAGAGCTCTGTTATCTCGTTGGTCGAGGAAGAATCCTGTTTTTTGCCCCGTAACCCAATTTACATCGAATTGCAATCCGTTTTCATTGACAGATTTATGATCTGCCTCAAATTGACCAAAAACAATTGTATCCTGCACTGTTTTAGCGTACAGGGGCGGCAAAGTTGCCTGACTTTTGTCATAGACAGCCTTTAATTTATCTCCAAGACATTTTTTAAGTCCTTCAATAATTTCATTTTGAGAGCGGTGCATTCCGATTGAATGTGCCTGAAATACAACAACTCCAGCATAATAATCCAAAATCAAACCCGGCATACCGTCACCTTCTCCATGAATTATTCTAAAACAATCTGTAGTTGAACTATCTGTCAATCCAAGTAACTGTCTTAATTTCCATGCCTTTTCGATTTTTTGAAACCAAAATTCTGCATCGGGAACTATGGGCTCAAACCCAAACACTCTAACAGCTATACTACCGTCATGGTAATGCCCGATAGCTAAAAAATCACCATTCCTACGATGTACTGTGACGATATCCCCATCACCTGGCTTCCCGTCAATTTGTGCAATAGCCCCTGAAAATATCCAGGGATGTTTTCTCAAAACAGCATCCTCTTTACCTGATTTGATAAATATTTTAGGGTAATATAGTTTTTGTTGCATTGTCGTTTAAATGGCTGGTTTATGCTTTTTTGGGGTAATAACGCTCGTCAATGGAGAATTTTTCAGGAAATTTACCTTTTATGTCTTTGTAAAAATTCATTATTTCAAACATATCATCCTCAATTACTCCTGTCAAGTAGATAACCTTTGCAATACAGGCTTCTTTCTTTTCATAATCGAGGTAGGCTAATACAATTGGAACTGATGCTGCCAATGCCACATAATAAAATCCTGTTTTCCATTGTTTTTGTAAACTGCGGGTACCTTCAGCAGTAACCATCAGGCAAAGTTTTTTATTTTCAGTGAATAAATCTGCCATCGCATCCACCATACTTTTTCGGTCCTCTCCTTCTTTTTTGGCAGTTCTATCGATACCAATTGCTCCTAACCAACGCATAAAAGGACCCATAGGGAATTTCATCCATTCTTTTTTAATGGTAAACCTAATTCTAACTCTCAAAGCTGACATGGTAGCCATTGCGAAAGGAAAATCCCAATTGGAGGTATGTGGTGCACATATCATAACACATTGTTCATGAACCTCTTTAGGCATTTCCGCTTTGATTTTCCAACCAAATAACCAAAGAAACAACTTACCAAGTATATATTTCATATAATTTATTTTTTACAAAATTAGCTTTAAGTATTGTAATAAAACCCAATTTGAACATATATTCTGATAAAGAATTTGTTAAATTCAGTTGATTTATATTTTTTAGATGAAGGAATGGTTTTAACTTTACTAAGTACCACAGAAAAATCAATTCATGACTTTTATCGAAATAAAAAACTCCATCCTCAAAGGTAAATTTTACCCGGTTTATTTTCTTCATGGTGAGGAGGATTTTCAAATTGATGAACTGAGCGATTATCTTGAAGAGAAAATTTTGACGGAGGATCAAAAAGCTTTCAATTTTACGGTACTCTATGGTAGAGATTCTGATTTCAAACAAATACTAGATGCTGCTAGAAGGTATCCGGTCATGTCAGAATATCAAGTTGTTATTGTCAAAGAGGCTCAAGATTTAAAAAGTATTGATGAGTTGGACCCATACTTGAACAATCCTCTGGAAACTACAATCCTTATTTTTGCTCACAAACACAAAACATTAGACAAGCGAAAAAAACTAGGCAAAACACTTGAAAAGCAAGAAAAAGCCGGAAAAGCTGCCATTTTTGAATCTAAAAAATTATACGACTCAGAAGTACCTGTCTGGATTATAGATTTTTTCAAAAACGAAAATCGAAAAATTGACCCTTCAGATGCACAGATTATATTTGATTATCTGGGTAATGATTTGTCTAAAATTGCCAACGAGCTTAAAAAACTTTTTATATCAGTTCCCAAAGAAACCTTGGTTACCAAAGAGTTGATCCAGGAAAATATTGGAATCAGCAAAGACTATGATGTTTTTGAACTACAAGCAGCTTTGGCAGAAAAGAACTATGAGAAAAGTTTTAAAATTGTTCAGTACTATCAAGCCAATCCAAAATCTGGTCCACTGCCAATGATAAGTGGCATTTTATATTCATTTTTCAGCAAAGCCTATATTTGTTCCTTTCAAGCCAACAAATACGATGAAACCTATGCCAAGGCTTTAGGACAAAAACTATTTGGCCCTCCAAAACAAGGACAAATGTCCAGAAAGTACCAAGATTTAAGAAATGCCACCAAAAATTACTCTTTTGATCAGATAGAGCGGATTTTAGGTTTAATAAAGGAATATGATCTACGATCAAAAGGTGTAGGATTGCACATAATTGGAGATGAATTCAGCGAACAAACGGATAATGGAGAACTTACAAAAGAAATGATCCTAAAAATTTTATTATTCTGACAAGTTCTCTTTGTATTCTTTTCTCCAGTTAATGTACCCTAATACAGAGAAGATTATATACACCGTGAAGAGTATGACATAAAATTCTCCTCCTCGGCTAAAGTACAAATAAATAGAAACCAGATCTGCCACTATCCAATAAAACCAGTTTTCCAATATTCTTTTTGCTGTCATAATGGTAGCTGTAAAAGCAAAAATGGTAGTAAATGAATCAAGGTAGGTAGAGGATGCTTTTGGAATATATCCT
>JBILRD010000083.1:0-7544 GCA_044372845.1 Saprospira sp.
CATTTGATTATATTTCTAAACCACCTGACTTAAACAGGTTACTGATTACTTTAAGAAATGCACTTGATAAATCTAGTTTGGTTTCTGAAACAAAAGTGCTTAAAAAGAAAATTACTAAAGCTAATACCCAGGAAATTGTTGGTAATTCATTAGCCATATCAAAAATAAAAGATACAATAGATAGGATTGCCAGTACGGATGCCAGGGTTTTAATTACTGGACCAAATGGAAGTGGAAAAGAACTTGTAGCCAGGTGGATTCATGAAAAAAGTGAAAGAGCAGATAAGTTATTAGTTGAGGTCAATTGTGCAGCAATTCCATCTGAACTTATTGAAAGTGAGCTTTTTGGGCACGAGAAAGGCGCATTTACCTCTGCTATAAAGCAAAGAATAGGTAAGTTTGAACAAGCACATGGCGGAACCTTATTTTTAGATGAAATAGGTGATATGAGTCTTTCTGCTCAAGCTAAAGTATTAAGGGCTTTACAAGAGCATAAGATTACCAGAGTGGGAGGAGATAAGGACCTTAAAGTTGATGTCAGAGTTATTGCAGCTACTAATAAAGATTTGAAAAAAGAGATTGCTGAGGGAAGATTCAGAGAAGATTTGTACCACAGATTAGCAGTTATTATCATACAAGTTCCTTCCCTTAATGAAAGAAAAGAAGATATACCTTTATTGGTTGAACATTTTATTGAGTCAGTTTGTAATGACTATGGTAGATCTTTTAAGAAAATTCAACCCGATGCGGTAAAAATGCTTCAGGAAATGGATTGGACCGGCAATATCAGAGAGCTTAGAAATGTTATTGAAAGGTTGATAATTTTGAGTGATCAGGAAATTACTCCTAATGATGTATCAAATTATGTTTTACCTTCCATGCAAACATTTAATTTAATACACCAAATAATTGAAAAGTTTGATAATCTTCAAAGTTTGCAATCCATAATTGAAAAAGAATGGCTTAATCTAAAAAGGTAATAATATTTTAATGTTTTAAATAAATTAAGCTATTATTTTGTGTTTTATTTTTAATATTATATCTTTGCAATCGCCTTTGAGTAAATAATAGAAATTTAGTTTTAAAAATAATTTTATGAAAAAGAATTTACATCCGGAATCATATCGTACAGTAGTATTCAAAGACATATCTACTGATTATTCATTTATATCTAAATCAACAATGCCTTCAAAGGAAACTGTAAAATGGGAAGATGGTAATGAATATCCACTAATTAAATTAGAGATTTCTAGTGCGTCACATCCATTTTACACAGGTAAAATGTCATTTGTAGATACTGCTGGTCGTATTGATAAATTCAATAAAAAGTTTGCTAAGTTCGCTAAGTAATCTTTTAATCTAAAAATATATTGATGTCGTATCCTTCAACAGGGTGCGACATTTTTTATTTGAACTTGACTGAGTTAAATCCTCTTTGCTTTTGATAAAATAATTCAAATATTAGTGAAACATTATCTAATTTAGCAATACAAATCTTTGTTTAACTGGATTATTATCAACTAAACATCAATTATACTTAACATTCATTTGAATAAAATATTACTATATTATAATGGACTATAAACCCGAAGAAATAGAAAATAAGTGGAAGGAATATTGGGAGAAAAATAATATCTATAAAGTTGATATTGATCACAGTAAACCGAAATATTATATTTTAGATATGTTTCCATACCCCTCCGGTGCTGGTTTACATGTTGGTCACCCTCTTGGGTATGTAGCATCTGATATATTTTCAAGATATAAAAGACTTTGTGGGTTTAATGTTTTACATCCAATGGGCTATGATGCTTTTGGATTACCTGCTGAACAGTATGCCATTCAAACTGGAGTACATCCCGCAGTATCAACTGCAGAAAATATTAAACAATATAGAAGTCAATTAGATAAACTGGGATTTTCTTTTGATTGGTCTAGAGAAGTTAATACATCTGATCCAAAATATTATAAATGGACGCAACAAATTTTTATTTGGTTGTTTGAACATTATTATGATCTATCTAAAAATAAAGCTGAAAAAATATCCGAGTTAATAAAATCATTTGAATCTCATGGATCATTATCAGTAAATGCTGCAAATAATTGTGAAGAATCTTTTAGTTCAGAGGAATGGAATTCTTTTACAAATAAGAAAAAGGATGATATACTCATGAGTTATAGATTAGCTTACAGAAAAGTAGCATTTGTAAATTGGTGTGAAGAGCTAGGTACTGTATTGGCAAATGATGAAGTAAAGGATGGAAGATCTGAACGTGGAGGATATCCAGTTGTTCAGAAACCAATGATGCAATGGGCATTAAGAATTAGTGCTTACGCTCAACGATTATTGGATGATTTAGAGCATGTAAATTTTCCAGAGCCTTTAAAAATTCAACAAAAAAATTGGATAGGTAGATCGGAAGGTGCACAATTGAATTTTGAAATTGATAGAAATAATATATCCCTGGAAGTTTTTACTACAAGGCCTGATACTATTTTTGGAGTAACTTTTATGGTGGTAGCACCTGAACATGAGTTATTGAAAAATCTCGTAACTGAGGAGCAACAAAAAGCAGTTGTAAGTTATCTTCAATATGTTGAAAGTAGAACAGAGAGAGATAGATTGAGTGATGTAAAATCTGTAAGTGGTGTTTTTACAGGTTCTTATGCTAAGCATCCTTTTAATGGAAAACTAATACCAGTTTGGATAAGTGATTATGTTTTGGCCGGATATGGTACAGGTGCGATCATGGCAGTACCAAGTGACGATGAAAGAGATCAAAGATTTGCTCGACATTTTAATTTGGAGATTATTCCTGTAGTTGACCAATCAGACTTTCCAAGTGCAGAAATAGGTGATAAAATAGGAAAGATTATAAATTCAGATTTTTTAAATGGTTTACAGGTAATAGATGCTATTGAGTTGTCAATTCAGAAAATTGAATCACTTGGCATTGGTAAGAGAAAGGTTAACTTTAGATTAAGAGATGCTAATTTCAGCAGACAAAGATATTGGGGAGAGCCATTTCCAATCTATTATGATGAAACAGGTGTAACCTATATAGATGATAATTTACCTGTAGAATTGCCATCATTAAATAATTACCAACCAACAGCAGATGGTCAATCTCCCCTTGCTCGTGTAGAGGATTGGGTAATTGTGGATAAAAAATTTAAAAGAGAGACTGATACAATGCCTGGTTTTGCAGGCTCTAGTTGGTATTTTTTGAGATACATGGATCCTTTAAATCAGAATGAAATGATTAGCGATGAAGCTGTTAATTATTGGCAGGATGTTGATTTATATGTTGGTGGTTCCGAACATGCCGTTGGGCATTTAATGTACTCTAGATTTTGGCATAAATTTTTATATGATCTTGGAAAGGTACCTTCAAAAGAACCTTACAAGAAATTGATCAATCAAGGCATGATTCAAGGTGTGATTGAGAATGTGTATATGCAAAAAGAAAGAAAGGATGGTAAGTTAGTTTTTGTTAGTGCTGATCGCATAAGTGAATATGGAGGAGAAGATTTGTTTGCTAGAATTCCAACTTATATTGGATTTGTTAGTAATTATGGATCAAATGATTCTCATCTAAACAAAGATGGAATTGATTCTTTTAGAAAGTTTAGGCCTGATTATAGAGATGCAATTTTTATATGTAATGAGTGGGGGAGTTTGGTTACTCAGAGTGAGGTTGGCAAGATGTCCAAAAGATACCATAATGTAATTAATCCGGATGATGTTGTTGCTAAATATGGAGCAGATTGCTTTAGACTTTATGAAATGTTTTTAGGACCATTGGAAGATAGTAAGCCTTGGAATGAAAGTGGAATCTCTGGTGTTTCAAGATTTTTAAGAAAATTATGGTCTTTATTTTATGATCAAGAAGGGAATATCATCATTGAGAATCAAGAACCAGATTCTAAATCTTTAAAAGTATTACACAGTACTATTAAAAATGTAAAAACTGGATTAGAAACTTTCTCTTTTAATACCTGCGTTTCAGACTTTATGAAAGCTGTAAATGAGTTCAAAGAGATCAATTGTCACAATAAGTACGTATTAACAGATTTTACTCTTCTAATTGCACCTTTTGCACCTTTTATTGCTGAGGAATTGTGGCAAATTTTAGGAAATAAAGAATCTATTTTCAAACAAAATAGATTTCCTGAGTTAAATGAATCTTTTTTAAAATCTGATACTATTGAATACCCAGTTTGTATAAATGGTAAAAAAAGAACTCAAATTGAACTATCCTCAAATTTAGATCAAGAAACTGTTAAAAAAATTACGCTCGATTTGGAGGAAGTTAAAAAATGGATAGGGGAGTTAACTATTCAAAAAATAATTGTAATTCCGAACAAAATGATTAACATAGTAATATCATAATAGTCAAACAAAAAAAATGAGGCTCATTATTAAATGAGCCTCATTTTTTTATGTGTGATAGTCGTCTCTTTACTACCTCATTAAAGTTACATTACCTCTTTTAACTACATCGACTTCACCAGATGTTGTTTTCCAACTTATAACAAACATATAAACATCTCTAGGTTGTGGAACTCCTTTGTATTTTCCATCCCAAGCAGCTTGAATTTTATCATCATAAATTAGTTGACCCCAACGATTATAAATTTTAAACTCTTGTACTAAAGTTTTATCAAGATTAACAACCTGGAAAATATCATTATTACCATCCCCATTTGGAGAAAACGCTGTTGGTATTTCAGGATTATTTGGCAATACCTGAATATTTAAGCTATCAATACTGATACATCCATCTGTAGATGTTGCTGTAAGTATAATTAAATAATCACCATCAAATTCTGGATTTATATCAGTCTGATTACTATTATTAGATCCAAAGTTCATATTACCTGGACCTGTAGAAGTCCAAAGATAATTGACACCAGCTTGATTAGTACCTGCACTAATATTTACAATCTCACCAAATGAAATTATAGTATCTGTCGTTAGACTTGGTAAGAAAACGGCATCTACTGTTGGCTGAAGTGGACTAGTAACAACAACTGAATCAATATCATCACAACCTAGAGCATCAGTTACAGTAACACTATAAGAACCTGAGGCAACATTTGTAAGATTTTCAGTAGTAGAACCATTATTCCAAATAAAATTAAAAGGAGGAGTGCCACCATTCAAAACTAAGTTTACAGCACCTGAGCCAGGTTGATTACAACTTTCATTGATGTTTACAATATCAAGAATAATATCAGCAGAATTATTCAGAACGATTAAATTACTTATGGCAAAACATCCGTCTGAGTCTGTAACAGTAACTGTATAATTACCACCAGGGACAGTAGTTATGTTTTGATTAGTTTGACCGTTACTCCATTGGTAGCTATAATTTGGAATTCCACCACCTACAGCAATGTCAATAGAACCATTATTAGAACCACAGGTTGGATTGATAGCCTGGATATTAAATATAGATACAGCAGTTGGCTCAGTAATATTGAAAGGTCCTCTTGTTAATAAACAGCCGTTTGCATCTGTAATAGTAGCTGCATAAATTCCAATTCCTAATCCACTAAGATTTTGAGTTGTTGAACCATTAGTCCAAATATAATTATAAGTAGGAACACCTCCTAAAACATTTAGTGACACAGTTCCATTATTATACCCATTACATGTTACATCAGAAAAATTATCAGTAATTGATAAAGCTGAGGGTTCAGAAATTACTATAGAGCTAACGTTGGCAATACAACCCAAATTATCTAAAACCGTAATACTATAGGTGCCAGCAGTAATATTCAATAAATCTTCAGAAGTGGCACCATTACTCCAGTTATAGGTATAATTTGGACTACCACCTGAGACAGTGATATCAATTGAGCCATCATTTCTTCCATTACAACTAATATTGGATGTAGAAGTTAATGAGGCAACAGGTGTGCCAATACTAATAACAACGTTTGGCCCATTAACAAGTGAACATCCATTTTGGTCAGTAATAGTAACTGTAAATGAGCCACCACTTAATCCTGTTAAGTTCTGAGTTGTAGATGTATTACTCCAAAGGTAGGTATAGTTACCAACACCGCCATTTACTGATATATCAACTGAACCAGGTATTAAACAGGTTGCATTTGATACATTTAGTGTAGTTGAAGAAATAACAGAAGGTTGTGTAATTGTGTAATTATTTGAAATTGTACAACCATTTGCATCCGTAACCGTAACTTGATAAGCACCTGAAGTTAACCCTGTTAAATTTTGAGAAGTAGCAGAATTATTCCAGATAAAATTATATCCTGAAGTACCTCCAGTAATGTTAAGAATAATAGAACCATTGGTACCATTATTACATAAAACATTTTGCAAAGTTTCTGAGCTACCTAAAGCTGTTGGTTCTGTAATTGTAATAGAATTTGTTGAAGTACATCCATTTACATATGTTTTGGGTATTTTGACCATTACTCCATAAGTAATTATAACCTGCTATACCACCACTCACAGAAAGAGATGTAGAACCATTGGAAAAACCATTACAACTAATATTATTTGCAGTTAGAGTATTAGTCAGTTGAGTTGGTTCTGTTATTGTCACAGAACTTGTAATTGTACAACTGTTTACATCGGTAGAGGTAACTGTATAGATTCCAGCTGTTACATTTGATAAATTTTGACTATTGGCACCATTACTCCATAGGTAACTATAAGATCCTGTACCCCCTGAAATACTATGGGTTATTGATCCAGTGTTTGATCCAGAACAAACAGCATTTGTTGGTGTAAGACTAGATGATAGAGCCGTAGGTTGAGTTAATGTTGTTGAATTTGTCGAAGTACAACCATTTAGGTCTGTAATAGTTAATGTATAAGTTCCAGCACTTAACCCTGTAATGTTTGCAGAGTTATTACCATTTGACCAAGAATATGAATAAGTACCTGTTCCACCACTTACTGAACTACTAATTGAACCATTATTTATGCTGTTACACAATAAATTTGTTGGTGTTAAAGTTGAGTTGATTTGTGTTGGTTCAGTGATTGTTATTGTATTGGTATTAGTACAACCATTAGCATCTGTAACGGTTACTGAATAAGTACCTGCGATTACTGCATTTAAATTTTGACTTCCAGCACCATTACTCCATATGTAACTATATGGTGAAATCCCTCCATTTGCTGTACTAGTAGCTGTACCATTTGAGGAACCAAAGCAAGTTACATTATTACCCTGTGTAGTAATTGTTAATGGCGAGGGTTGAGTAATTGTGGTTGTATTGCTAATAGTACATCCATTTATATCACTAATAGTGGCTGTATAAACACCAACAGATAAACCAGTTAAATTTTGAGTTGTAGATCCGTTATTCCAGTTATAAGAATATACAGGTGTTCCACCATTTACAACTAAACTAATTGTACTGTTAGAACCTGAGGAACAACTTACATTGACAGAACTCACAGAAACTGATAATGCAGTGGGCTGTGTTACTGTAACAGTACTTGTAGTTGTACATGCATTATTATCTGTAACAGTTACAGTGTAGTTACCAGCAGCAAG
>JBILRD010000084.1:0-7542 GCA_044372845.1 Saprospira sp.
TTTAATATTCTTTGCTATTTTTCTTCATTCTTGCGGTACAGCAGTCAATAGTCCCAAGGAAGGCGATCTCACGTCAACGGATGACCATTCGATTCAAGACAAGACTGAAAACAATAATAACGATACACAAAACTCCAGTTCCAAAGAGATCATAACAAAAAATTATCTGATGGGACAGTTTGACCCTTCGAAGGATGATAGATTTATTCAAATATCAACTGAATACCTGGAGGACAATTCTAAAATTTCTTTTATTAGGAAAGAAGTCATGGAGAAATTCCTGAAAATGTCCGAATCAGCAAAAAAAGAAGGTATCATCTTTAAAATAGTTTCAGCCACCAGAAACTTTGAGGCTCAAAAAACTATCTGGGAGAGAAAATGGACTGGAAAACAAAAAGTGAGCGGTGTTTTTTTGCCTGAAAACATGAACAGCAGAGAAAAAGCAGAAAAAATATTGAAATACAGTGCGATGCCCGGAACCTCCAGACATCATTGGGGAACGGATGTAGATTTTAACAGTGTCGAAAACGAATACTGGGAAACAGCTCAAGGAAAAAAAGAATATAAATGGCTGTTGAAACACGCTCATGAATATGGATTTTGCCAGGTATATTCTGCCAAAGGTAAGAAGCGCCCAAATGGCTATGAGGAAGAAAAATGGCATTGGTCCTATATGCCGATTTCCAAAACACTGACAGAAGAATACAAGAAAGAGGTTAAAAATGCTGATATCAAAGGATTTTTAGGAGCTGAAAGCGCAGAGGGAATCGATATGATCAACAACTATGTGTTGGGCATTAACCTTGATTGTAAATAATCATAATAATATTAAAAATATCCCTGTCAGTTTTGAACTATGGGGATTAGCGTCGCCTGGATGAATCTTGTTTCCGAAAAATTTGAGCATCGTTATCTGAAGTATGCTGGTCATCTTGCCTTTGCTTTAATGACCGTCTTTGCCGGAGTTTTTTATCTCCAAAGAATGTTGTTTGTCGATCCCGCATTTATCAGCTACAGCATTTTGGAAAAAGGGGGTTATGCCATTCAGGTCTACCGTTTTGGAGTTGTCATCACGCAAACTGTCCCATTACTGGCACATAAACTGGGGGCTTCGCTCGATACAATACTTTTTCTTTACTCCATCTGTTTTCCAATATTTTACTGGATTATTTACAGTTTTTTAGTTCATGGCCTAAAAGCTGAGAGAGCTGGATTTGCTTTACTGCTCATTTTTACCTTGATGGCCAATAATTCCTTTTTTTGGGTGGTGGCGGAATACCATCAAGGGATGGCGATGTTAGTTTTGTTTTGGGCTTGGATTAGATTTAGTTTCCTTTTTAAAAACAATGCACCAGGATTTAAAGTGATATTATCTCAAATCTTATTTGCTGGATTTATCCTTTTCTACCATCCGCTTATTATTTTTCCATTGCTCTACACACTCATTTTTGTCTACCTGGATTTATACAATAAAAAAAACATCAAATTTTGGATACTATTGATTTCCTGTATCGTCATATTCATACTCAAAACAATATTTTTTCCAAATCCATATGATGACAATAAGATAAATGAAGCCTACAATGGAGTTTATAATTTTTTTGTGAATAGCAATTGGGGCTATTTCTTAAAATTTATCAAATTCTGTTTTTCTGAATATATATTCTTTACGACATCTTCTATTCTGGTTTTCAGTTTTTACATGGTACAAAGAAAGTTTAAAAGACTAGCAGTTATCTTTTCTTTTCTTTCAGTTTACATTTTATTGATTTGTCTTTCCTATCCTGTGGAAACCCCAAAAGTTTACATGGATGGCGTTTTTTTCGCTTTGGGATTCATGATTGCCCTTCCATTGATTTATGATGTACTGCCATTTGCTGACAATTACTATAATAAAAAAGTAACAGTTTTATTTCTTTTGATTTTGCTCTCCGTTCGATTACCAATAATTATAATGCACCACCAACCTTACAGCAAAAGACTGGAGTGGATTGCAGAACTGGTAGCTGTATTGCAAAAGCATAAAGAATCTGATCGATTTTTTATCAACCGGAAGAAAATTCCTATGGATAAATTAATTTATGACTGGGGGATATTTTATGAAACCCTCTTGTACTCTTCTCTAAAAAATCCCGAAAAGGCTCGAGTAGCGACAGCTATACCCAATCCGGCAATCTTAAGCTGGAATCATGCCAATAAAATCATCAATGAAAAAATTCCGAAATGGATTCACTCTCCTTGGGGAAGCGTATCCATACATCAGGCTTATTATAAAAGATACTCTAAATTGGGAAAACATACTTACAAAAGACTGCCCGATGATGAAATTCCAAAATAACAAGGAAAATAAAATCTAATCTTTCTTTTTCAATCTGATTACTTTTATGGAGCCCTTTTGTAGAATGACAGAATCGAAACGCTCCATCATTTCTGGATTCTCATCAATTTTTCTCGAATCAGAATACATGTATTTTACCTTATGGTATTGAATTAAGTCATCAAGCCATTCTACGAGCAAATAATCATTGTTGAATACATAACCCTCCTTATCCAATTTGTAGAAAAAGAAAAAATTCGATGGGTCATTTATGGCAATTACCCTCTGACCTTTAGGTACGGCATTTTTAAGTTCCTGTTGATAGGTAAAAAGATCCATGTTAAACCCAGATTTTTCCTCTGACCAGCTATCTTTATTCTGAATATTATTCTGAAATGGCATGATCAGAAAGATTGGAACAACAGCTAAATTTAAATAATATTTTGACTCGAGGATTTTTTTTGTTCCATAAACAATAGCGAGGTAAAGCAAAGGCAAGAAGGGCATCATATAATAGTCATGATGAATATCTATCATATTGATTTCTAAGACAAAATACAATAAAACCATCAAGAAAACTGCTACGAAAGGAAGGTTCTTTTTTGTAAAGATGGACTTAGATTTCAATCCATAAAACAAAGCTACCACTATTAGTATCAGAGAAACAGAATTCATCAAAATACGAGGGAACATCACTTTATAATGATACAACAAAATGCCATTGATATGGGGCCAGGACTTATCATTACTAAAAATACCATGAAGAATTCCATTTCCCTCCCAGCCTGGCATCACCCATTTATACCAGAAAAAGGCTGGCAACAACAGCAGGGGATATAAGAATAAATTGGTCAAAAATTCTCTTTTAAATTCCGTTTTAACCTGCTGTCTTTTTTGAAAAAAGTAGAGCAAAGTAAAAGCTCCAAAGACTACAAATGGGAGTTTAGTCAATGTTGCTATCGAAAGAAAAAGAGCAGCTACAAGGTGGTTCTTCCTTGTTTCCTTTTCATAATTTTTGACAGCATAATACAGGTAAAATATACCTGCACAAAGAGCCAGATTATCCGGAATGGGGTTTACCGTGTAATAAAAAAATACTGGTGAGAAGCTCAAGGCCCAAAATCCCAAAGCCGATAACAAAGGATCTTTGAACAAACTAGAAATCAAGAGAGCAAAGGCTATCAATGTCAATAAGCCAATCAAGAAAATACAAATTCTGGTGACAGTTATATGATCACCAAAAACTTTCTGGACCATCGCAATCGACCATTGCATCAGTGGAAACTCGTATCGGTACAAATTATCTTTTCCGCCGTTGAAATGCGCTACTCTTGTATTTAAAATATTGGGATCTTCCCGATAAAAATACCTTATATTCAACTGCGTTTGGGATTGCCTCCAGCTATGAATTCAGGTAATATCTTTCTTGAAGATTGGCCAATGCAGGATTAGACTCAAAATCACAGAGAGCGCTATGACAGAAGCAGATAAATATATTTTAGATCTTGAAGTCACTTTTAAATACCTTGTTTATTTGCGCTTCAATTCACTCAGGGCTTTAAGGATATCTTTGTCTTTTTGATTGATGCATCGATAAAGACCTTCCTCACCAAATAGTTGTTGTGCAATTTGACCTTTAATATTGATAGCTATTTTTTCTTTTGATAAAGTCCAAAGCCTTTCATTTTTGGCAACCTTCAGTTTTTTAAGAGCGTAAGTATGAAAGTCTTCCAGCATAACTTGCTTGACCTGATAAGTATCAGTAAAATTCAATGAAGATTTATAATTAGCAAATTCCTTAAACTGTTGATCCATAAATCTATTAACGTAGGCTGGTATCAAAGCGCTAATACTCTGATAATATTCGTTAAAAAGAACGGTATCCAATGGAACAAAAATATCAGGGATAATTCCTCCGCCACCATAAACAATTCTGCCACCAACCGTTTTATACTCCGTAGAATCACTAATTTTAATACTATCTTTATTTATTAGCTCTCCATTGATATATCTTTTTTCGATATCATTTTCATACTCGTCCTCCTCTCCTGCTTTGTAAGGTTTTTGAATTAATCTTTTGGAAGGTGTATAATATTTGGCTACCGTCAACCTGATGGCAGAACTATCTCCCAATTCATATTGTTCCTGAACCAGACCCTTACCATAAGAACGGCGACCCACAATCAGCCCGCGATCATTGTCCTGAATAGCTCCTGCAATAATTTCAGAGGCAGAGGCCGATCCTTCGTTGATCAGAATAGCAATTTTTCCAATTTTAAAGTATGGCTTAGCGTTGGATTTGTACTCTTTTTTCTTGTAACTGCGTCCCTCTGTATAAACTAACAGTCTTTTGTCCTCGAATAATTGATTTAGAATATCTGTTGCTTCATTCAAATAACCACCAGGATTATCTCTAAGGTCAATAATCAAATCCTGCATTTTATTTTTTTCGATCAGATTTTCGAACTGAATCATAAACTCCTTGAAGGTCTTGTCGCTGAATCTGGAAATCTTGATATAGCCTGTTTTTTCATCCAGCATGTAAGCAACTTCGACGCTTTTCATGGGAATTTGTCCGCGAGTGATGTTAACAGTTTTAAGTTTTTTATCGCCTCTTTGAAGTAACTCCAACTTGACAGTTGAGCCTGATATACCTTTTACTTTAGCTGTAACATCGGTACTTTTAAGATTAACACCGGCTACTATAGAGTCATTAACTTTAATAATTCTGTCCCCGATTTTCACTCCGGATTTCTCAGCGGGACCTGCTTTGACTATCCCCACAACAATAATCGTATCCTCCAACATTAAAAATTCAACTCCTATTCCATCAAAATTGCCCTGAAGAGATTCATTGACACCCTGTAATTTTTTCTTTGGTATATAGCTGGAATGAGGGTCAAGCTTTTTAAGTAATGCCTCGATGGCCGCATCTTCCAGATTTTCCCTGTCGGTTTTATCAATATATCTCGCATCAATAAAATTAAGAATTTCATCGAGTTTGCCAGTTTCAAAATAACCCGTTTGTGGTCTCATCAACAGACCTATCATGATTCCAATAGCCATCATAAAGGCCAGGACAAACGGTAACCAAATAGAGATTTTTTCTTTTTTAGTAATTCTCTCAGCAGATGTACCTTTGGATTGATTTGTATTTTCAGAATTGACTTCTTGCATTTTTATATGATTTGCTCCAAAAATAGTTCTATTAAATTCAAATTGGAACCGTTGATGTTAATTTATTGCTAAAAATGAAAATTAAAAGTTTACGAATATTTAAATTTACAGCGAAAATGAATTAAAAAATAATTCTGTCAGTGAATCAATAGCTAAGTTACAAAAATGATACTAATTGCCGATAGTGGCTCTACAAAAACAAAATGGATATTAAAAAAATCAGTAAATCAATTTTCTGAATTTGAAACCATTGGTTATAATCCTTTTATATTATCCAGCGAAGAAATCACCCTAAGTTTAAACAAATCATTGATTTCAAAACTTCAGGATTTTAAAGACAAAATAAGCCAAATCTATTTTTACGGCGCAGGCTGTTCTTCTCCTGAAATGCAGGATAAAATGAAACTCATACTAGCTTCATTTTTTGTCAACGCTTCCAAAATAGAGGTCATGAGCGACCTTTGGTCTTGTATTCATGCCAGTTGCGGAAGGAATGCCGGAATTTGTTGTATACTGGGAACCGGCTCCAATGCCTGTGTTTATAACGGAGAAAAAATCATCGATCAATTGCCCTCTTTGGGATTTATTCTTGGAGATGAAGGTAGTGGCAATCAAATCGGGAAGGAACTGATCAAGGCATATTTCTATAAAAACATGCCGGATGACTTACTCAAAGCTTTCAAAGAGAAACACAATCTGGAGGAGCATAGCTTTGTAAAAACACTTTATGAACACAATAGACCTAATCAATATATCGCCTCTTTTTCAACTTTTGCTTTGGACAATTTAGACCATCCCTTTATCCAGCAATTATTGGCGGATTGTTTTGAAAGTTTTATCAAGGCTCAAATTTTAAAATTACAGCCAGATAACCATCCTTATCCTCTATATTTTATAGGTTCTATTGCTGCCGCCTATGAAAATATTCTGAGAACTGTAGTTGGTGAATACAATTACGAAATCAAGAGTATTCAAAAAAGTCCCTTCCCTACTCTTTTAGATTATTATCAATAAATTGATCTCCCATGAAAAAATTTGAGCTGGACGAAATCGACAAAAGTATTTTGAATATTCTGATGAAGGATGCTAATATCTCTTACGTGGAGATTGCTAAAAAAATAAAAGTTTCAACAGGGACAGTACATGTGAGGATGAAAAACCTCATAGCTGCCGATATTGTTAAAAAAGCATTTTTGAACGTGGATTACAACAGATTGGGTCTTAATATGACAGCCTTTGTGGGTATTCATCTGGTCAAAAGCTCATTATACTCAGAAGTGATTCAGGAACTTTACAAAATACCAGAACTTGTCAGTGCTCACCTGACCACAGCTAATTTTAGCATATTTGTTAAAATCATATGCCGTGACAGCGACCATTTTCATGAAATTTTATTCGATAAAATCCAAAAGATTGATGGTGTTCAAAGAACAGAAACATTTATTTCTTTGGAAGAGCCAATTGACAGAACCATCCAAATTCCATAAATAAATATCCCAAAATCTATAACTTTCAGTTAAAAGCAGCGTATAAGTTTCGAGTTAAACTAATATTTTATTTATGCTCACTTATATTCTTTTTATCATTGGGTTAGTACTATTGATTAAAGGTGCCTCCTGGCTTGTTGATGGGGCCTCCTCCATTGCAAAAAAACTAAATATTTCTGCTATTGTAATTGGTCTGACTATAGTAGCCTTTGGAACTTCTACTCCAGAACTTATTGTTAACATTTACGCCACAATTGAGGGCAATACAGAAATAGCCATAGGAAATATTCTTGGAAGTAATATTGTAAACATATTTTTCATCTTGGGAGTTTCTGCTTTAATTCATCCATTACTATCAAAAAAAAATACTGTTTGGAAGGAAATACCCTTAAGTCTTTTGGCTGCAGTTCTTGTTGGATTTATGGCTAATGATATATTGATTGACGGAGCCAAAAGCTCAATGCTTTCCAGAATTGACGGATTGGTTTTAATTTCATTCTTTATCATATTTTTATATTACACCTTCGGTATTGCTAAAGTTCAGGGAGAAGCTTCAGACGA
>JBILRD010000085.1:0-7530 GCA_044372845.1 Saprospira sp.
TTTTCCTTTTGCGCCAACACTTATTTCTTTCAGGTTGAACAAATCATTAGAAACAGCATTTTCAGTAGATCTATTTGAATTTTGATAAATATTGCCTGACATATAGCTAGCAATAATTTCATCTGTTCTTCCTGACATGGCTAGTTGTCCATTCTGCAAAAGTAAACCTTTTTTACAAAGTGTTTTAATAGCGGCCATATTGTGACTAACGAAAAGAATAGTACGGCCTTCACCTTGACTGACATCACCCATTTTCCCGAGACACTTTTTTTGAAATTCAGCATCACCTACCGCTAAAACTTCATCGACAATCATAATTTCACTTTCTAAGTGTGCAGCAACAGCAAATGCCAATCTGACATACATTCCAGAACTGTATCTTTTTACGGGAGTATCTACGTATTTTTCAACGCCACTGAAATCGATAATTTCTGCAAGTTTTCTGTCAATTTCTTTTTTACGCATTCCAAGAATAGCGCCATTTAGATAAATGTTTTCCCTGCCAGTCATTTCTGGGTGGAATCCTGTACCGACTTCCAATAAACTGGCAATTCTTCCTTTCAATTTCACATTACCTGTAGTTGGAGCTGTTACTCTGGAAAGTATTTTGAGTAAAGTGCTTTTTCCTGCGCCATTCTTTCCAATAATTCCGACTGCATCACCTTGTTCGATTTCAAAGTTGATATCTTTTAGAGACCAAACATAGTCCGAACTAGCTTTTTGAGTTCGGTCATTGGTGTGACCAATTTTTGCAAATGGATCTTCTTTACCTCTTATTTTGGCAAAAAAACGATTAAGGTCATGCGATAAAGTACCTGTGCCTACTTCACCCAATCGGTATAGTTTTGATAAATTTTCGACCTTTATTGATTTGCTCATTTGATTATAAAGATTCTCTGGTTTAAGTTTTAAAGAAGGAATTAGTTTAATAGTGGACTAAACAGTGTCCATAAAGGTCTTTTCGTTTCGATTAAAAATCAAGATACCACTAAACAACACAATTATTGTAAAAACAAACGAATACAATAGACCTTTCAGGGATAATTCCCCAACACCGATAAATCCAAATTTAAAAGCTTCGATAATATGTGACAGAGGATTAATTTGAATCCAGAATTTATATTCAACAGGTATTTGACTTAAGGAATAAATAATTGGTGTTGCATACATCAATAATTGGACACCAAATTGTATTAAAAATTTCAAGTCTCTGTATTTTGTTGTTAAGGAGGTAAAAATTAGTCCAAAGCCAAGCCCCATCAAAGCCATTATCATCAGGAGAAACGGGAACAAGAAAACATAATAGTTAGGACTTAGGTTATTGTTTTCGTTCGTAATGAAAACATATAGATAAATAGCTAGAAACAGAAGAAACTGTATAAAATATTTTACAAGTCCGGACAGTATTTTTGAAATTGGTATAATAAGTCTGGGAAAATAAACCTTACCAAAAATATTAGCATTTTGAGAAAAAGTATCAGATGTTTGATTAAAACAGTCGGCAAAATAATTCCACATAATAATACCTGAAAGATAAAATAGGGTAGGAGAACTGCCTTCAATTGGAATTTTTGCAATATTGCTAAAAATGAAAGTATAGATTAGTGTGGTCATGATAGGTTGAACAAAAAACCACAATGGCCCAAGGATAGTTTGTTTGTACACCACTACGATATCACGCTTGACAAACATTAGCAGTAAATCACGATATTGATAAATTTCCTTAAAATTAAATTCAAATAAACCTGATTTTGGTTTAAGCACCAGATTCCACTCTTCCTCGCTATTATTATGCATTTTAACAATATTTGATGTTTATACAATATAAAAATAAACAGTGTTTTTTATATTATTTCTGATTTTGAATTATTAAATGGTTAAAAGATATTTTTTGTCAGTTTTAAAAAAATCCCCTCAATCGAATAATAAGACAACGAAAGAGGGGGTAAAAATTTTAATTCATTTTAATACTAATCTTTCAGAATCACTACTTGTTTTGTAGTAATGATATCATTTGTATTTAGTCTTAACCAATATACCCCATTTGATAAGTGATCAATCATAAAATTAAATTGGTTATTTCCTTTGGATAATGTTAGGTTATAGCTTTCAATTTCCCTGCCTTCCATGGAGAATAAAGTCAATTTTGCCTCTTGTTCTACCATAGCTAGAATGTTAGTTTGGAAAGTTCCGTTATTTGGATTCGGGAAAATCTCCCAATTATTATTATCATTATTTAAAACCTGATTTGATACTATAATTGGCGGATAACAATCACTCACGGTTCTGCCAATTCCCAAAGTATCTGTAAAGGTAGTAGAACCGCAGCCATTGCTAGCTATTAGTGTTACAATGTAACAATCAGTGTCAAAATAAAAATGGAAAGGATTTACCTGCGTAGCCGAGGTGCTATCACCAAAGTACCATTGGTAGGATGTGGCATTTGTAGATAGATTAGTGAATGATACTGCATTACTGCTGGTTACAAAAGAAAATTCTGCTTGTGGCGCTGTGATGATATTTACAATGGAATTATCTGTACTAGTACATCCATTACTTGAAGTTACTGTTACAGTGTAGGTTGTGTTATTTGTAGCAATAATTGAAGCAGACGTTTCACCGGTACTCCATAAATATTGTAAGCCTGACCCTGTTGATACTGCATTTAAAGTAACAGAATCGCAAGTGTTAACAAGACTATCCAATGAAAGAACAGGAGGTGTTTCTAGTTGTGTTATCGTTGTAGATCCGTTAAGAAGGCAACCTTGAGCGTTCAATAGTGAAACAGTGTAGGTTCCAGGATTACTAATTGTAATATTTGAAGTAGTATCCCCAGTGCTCCAGTTGAATAAAGAGGCATTCGTTAAATCATAATTTGTCGAAATTACAGTTCCACATAGTACAGTTCCATTGGGAAAAGTTATTGGCTCAGGCGTTTGTACTTTAGTAGTGTCAGTGTAAAAACAGTTTAGCCCGTCACTTACCGTAACGATATAGTAGCCAGTAGAATCAGCTGTTATTGTTGGTGAATTGGCTCCGGTGTTCCAATTGTAAATCAAAGCTGCGTTGAGGTTAGCGTCAAGAGTTACAGAGTTGCAGGTAAATACCGAGTCAGGTAGATTCAGAGGCAAAGAAACATTAACAATAAAACTATCTCTTTGTGGAGCGAAACAACCATTTAAGGCATAACTAAAATGCCAGTCATAGAAATAATTAAAAGATACTCCAGTAAATGGTGTACCAGTTAATGTTACAGCACCGACGGAGGACGTTTGAGGGTAACTAACAAAATTGTCTACAAGAAATCGGTTATTTCCTAAATTGTCTAATCTGATTTGATAATCATTGCCCGGTAAAATGACAAAATTTAAGGGCAAAAACACTTTTGTTCTTGATTGATTTACCTGAACAGTCCTTCTGTAAATTTCAGGATTTGAAGAATTGGAAAGTACAATATCCACAGAAGCCGGAGCATTCTCCAAATATACAGCAACGGAATCCAGAATTACAGGTTTTGTTACATCAAAAGTATTTGGCAGAATGAAGCTTTCGTACAGGCCTAAATTTGTTGAATTCGGGTTTGATAACTCCCCTAATCTGGTGGTTGCTTTTGCTGCTAAGGCTATATTAAATTGAGTGGTATCGTTTATGGTTGCAGGGTAAGGAGCACCAATGTAAATTTCCTGAAGACCAATAGGGTCATACCAAACATACAGTGAATTGCTTGGATTTTGAAGAAGATTTATTGTTCTTGGGCTACAAATGGTGCTATCAGCAATTTGTGGAGAAGCAGGTATTGATGGGAACTGAACCAGAATATTCCTGGCTTCAGAGCAAATATTTGCATTAGTAACTGTCACAGTATATGATCCAGGAACCAATGCTGTGATACTTGAGCTTGTTTGTCCTGTGTTCCATAGGTAGCGGTAACCAGGGTTAACAGCTGTACTATTGATAGCTACACCGTTGCCATTGCAAATTGCTGTATCAGCAGGCATTGTAAAGACAGGATATTCAGGGACAAAAATAGTGACTGAATCTCTGTTGGTAGCACAGGAGGGTGTTGATATTCTCCATTTATAAAAACAACTATATTGTGAGCTTAATGCAGTTGGTAATCCAGATCTTATTCTTAATTCCGGATAATTCAAAGGATAGGCATAGCTACTCAAAACATATAATCTGCCACCTTGAATATTATCAATCCAAAGTGAGTATCCCGTTCCCGTATCAAGGAACCAATCCAGAGAAACTACATTTTCGCCAATGTTATTTAGAGTAATATTTTTTGTTTGTATATCAAATCCAAGCCCATCTTTCAAAACCAGTCTAGCGCTGACATTTGAATCTACAAAAATGGATATTTGTTCTAAATTTAAGGGTTTGTAAATATCAAACAACATTCCTCTGCTTGGATAAAATGAGCTACCAATAGCACTGTATGATCCACCCGTGACAGGAACAATGGAATGACCGAAAACGGTTGCACTTCTGAGTAAGCTGAGACCTTCGACGTAATAAGTGGTTGTATCACTTACAAAGACATTTAAATCTTCGCCAAAGGCTATTGCTTGATTCGAAGACAGTGAATTGTACCAAGCATAGGCCTCTGCATTTCCTCCTACCTGTAAATTAACTTCTCCGCCACATATGATGGTGTCATTGGAGGTGAATAATTGAGTTGGCGGTGTAGATATGTATACATTTATAGTATCTCTGGATACACATGGACCAGTTGTAACAGCTACCCAAACGGTATCTTCAGAGTTGATGGTAATGTTTGGGTTGGTCTGGTTGTTATCCCATAAGTAAGTGGAATTAGGCATGGTTACATCGAGTGTGATATTCCCTCCACAAATGATGGTATCCATTGGCCATCCAATATTCCTGGTTGGTAAAACATTAACAGTTATTGGTTTGCGTTCTCCGGGACAAGCAGTTCTTCTTATTTTATAATCATAAATAAAATTTGTATTGGCTACAGGAATTCCATTTCTGAACGTAATGTTTTCATCAACAATTGGAAAGGATACCGGTGCATCGATAAATATTTTTCCTAGTCCGTTTAAATTTCTTAGCACTACTCTATAATTGTTTCTTCTTTCAAGATATTCACCAATATAGATTCTGTTAACTCCGGGTAATAATGTCAAGTTCTTTTCCCATCTGACTAAGGAAAAGCTATCTTTTACCTCCAATAGAACAGACATGGGAGCATCATCAATGTAAATTGAAATGGAATCGAGTATGATATCATTTCTAACATCAAAGAAATTACCATAGTCTCCGTTTCTTACAAAAAATCCTGAAGAACTACCATTCAAAGTATAAATGTCAGGGAATCCCTCACTTTTATTTATTTCAACTGGTCTGATTTCAGTATAATAGGTTACTGTATCGTACAATTCAATATCGAGCACATTCCCTACACCTACCAGATTTCCACCACTTAAATTATCCCACCAATAGGCAACCCCATTTTGTCCAGCAGGATTTGTAATTGGCAATTGAATTCTTCCTCCGCAGATAGAGGTATCATAGTTAATAACATTGATGCTATCCAAAATTTGATAGTAAATAGTATCTGAATTGGAGCATATACCTGCACTAACAGTAACCATCAACGTATCTTTTTCTGTATTTGGCAATAATGTAACGGATGAGGTGCTAGCCCCATTACTCCACTGGTAAGTTGCACCAGGATATGATACATCCAAAAGTAATGAGCCATCGCAAATAAGAGTGTCTGTTGGAATTACCGGAATTGGTGCAGGAACAGAAGTGATTTCTATAGATTGTCTTGGACTTGGGCAGCTGGGACCTGATATTCTCCAGTTATAAAAATAGTAATATCTTGCTGTTGTTAGAGTAGTTCCAAATTCAACTCCTGAGGTTAACTGAATGTTGTTGGAATTAAATGGGAAGACTACACCAGAATCGTCAATAAAAATTTTACCCCCAACTCTATTTGTAAGAACTAATCGAAGGCCAGTGCCAAAGGGAACCTGAAAACCGAGATCCAGAACTCTCAGGCCGTAACCTGTCAATGTGAAACTTTTCGTTTCGATAGTGTTGTTCAAATTGTCTCTGAGTTCTACGTCAAATGTGACACTATTGTCAATGTAAACCGTAACGGAATCTATAATGATTGGCTCCAGGGTATTGAATGCAATACCATTTATTTGTGTCGTAGCAGCATAATAACCTCCTGAGGATAGGTCGATATAGCCTACTGTTTCGGGAACGATATTGTAGGATTGTATATGATAATTCTGCACACCAGGTGAAAAATTAGAGGTTAAACTAGAACCGGAATAAATTCTGTTCCCACCTGTAGGAGCGTCCCACCATGTAAATAAATGGGTATTTGGATCTGCATTGATTAGAGAGACCGTACTCACCCCCGAACATATAGTTGTATCAACAGCCGTAAATTGGCTTGGAATTAGTAGGTTGACATCTATGTTTGAATTATTGGAACAAGTACCATTAGAAACGGTAACAGAGTAGATTCCACTGGAAGTCAATGTATTTGTAGCTGCAGTACTTCCATCACTCCAAAGATAATTGGCATTGGTGTTGGTGACATCTAAAGTTAAATTAGCACCACAGTGAGTTGTATCAGATGGTAAATTTATAGATGTACCATTTACGGTGACTGTCATTTGGTCTCTGGCTGTGCCACATCGAGGTCCAGATACCTTCCAGTTATAAAAGTAGTAATATCTCGTTGGGTTAACGGAGGTATTTAGGTCAATACCTGAAGTAAGAACTATATTGGTAGAATTAAATGGATAAACTACACCGGAAATATCTATCCAAATATCTCCTCCTACTCTGTTTGCAAGAACCAATCTATAACCAGTGCCTGCTGATACAATGAAACCAAGGTCTAAATTTTTTAGTCCAGTACCAGTAAGAGAAAAACTCTTGGTATAAATTGGATTATTGGCGTTATCGCGGAGTATAATATCAAAGGTTACTGCTGCACTGATATAAATCGAGACTGTATCAATACTGATTGTGTTCAGAGCGTTAAAAGCTATTCCATTAGTATTTTGAGAAGCTACGAACAGTCCACCGGTAGCCACATTACTAGGATAGCCTATTCTTTCCTGGACTTTATTAAATGCCTGAACATAATAATTTTCAACCCCAGGTATAAAGTTTTTAGTAAACCTTGGTCCGGAGGTAACCCTGTTACCCCCTGTTGGCGCATCCCACCAGGTAAAAAGGTGTGTAGTTGTATCTGCATTAGCCAGGGATATTGTATTGATACCAGCACAAATAGATGTATCGTTTGCACTGTAATTACTTGCAGGTAGGATTGAAACTAAAACAGAATCCCTTCTAGTCGAAGTAGTTGTTACATCCACAAAATATAATCCCGATGTACTAACAGTTATAGTTTGTGTAGTCTGGCCAGTATTCCATAGATAGGTAGCGCCAGCATTTCCTGCATTTAAAGTATAAGTAGCACCGGAGCAAATGGCTGTATCTCTACCCAAATTTACAGTTTGAGCAATGATT
>JBILRD010000086.1:0-7470 GCA_044372845.1 Saprospira sp.
AGGGCCAGTTGCTGGGATCATGATGGCAGACTGATGTTTGACTCAGAAATCAGCAAAATACACGGACATCATTCCGTTCGTTTTGAGCATCATCCCAACAAAGTAGTTTCTAAGGTTTTTGAATCTTCCGCCCCGGATGCCGGTATTCAATGGTATAAAAGCATCTATTTTTTTGATGAATCAGGAAATAAAATTGGAGAAGAAAAACGAAGTCATGAAGATTTGGAACGAGTGACGATACCAGATTTCAGAAAAAGTCCGGAACAACCAATAATACAGGAAACTCAGCAATGCGCGGTCATCTACAGCAATGAACTCTGGATTATCAATGAATCTGAATTTACCCTGCTGCTGGAGTCCAATGCAAGAAATGTTGAAAAGCGAGATACCCTTGCTTCTGGAGATAGCTTGATGCTGGCGAATCTTATTCAGGCACAGTATTTTGAAGATCCGTTCAAGGCGACAACAATTTCTGTAAAACCACTCAAAGAAACTCGAAGAACCAGAAAATGGAGTTTTGTTTTGTATAAAAGCGGGGAACAAAAGAACAGCGAAACATCGACGAGATATTATTATGCTATTGCTCAGCGACTGAAGAGGAAAGTTGCTGAAAAAAAATAAAGGGCCTTGACATCAGCTATCAAGGCTAAATTTTAGTTTTGTTCCAAGTCCCTCCTGAAAAATTCGCATCAGGGTCGAAAGTCTGATATCGCTGGCATTGTTTTCAATCCTAGAAATATAAGATTTGCTAGTGCCACATTTTTCTGCAAGTTCTTCCTGAGTCATGCCTTTTTCCTTTCGTAATTCTTGCAAAAGTACACCTAATTTAAAAGCCTCGAATTCCTGTTCATATTGCTCTCTTTTATTAGTTCCCGCTTTACCGTATTGCTCGTCAAGATGTTCTGAAAAGGATTTTAGATGTTTTTTCTTATTTGTCATAGATTTAACTATTGTTTATTATCCTTGAAATACTGCTGTTTTATTATCAACGCTATTTCGATTTCTTTTTTTGGAGTTTTTTGAGTTTTCTTTTGAAAACCATTGATCAGAATAATTAGTTTCCCTTTGTATTCAGTTTGTCATATATTATTTAAAATAATATGATTGTCTCCTAAAGATCAAAATCACAATTTTCCAAATCCATTCATCAAATAATCTCTGAAATCCAGAATTTTTACTCCTTCAAAAGTATTGACATTCCCCGCATTACGGCAAATAACTACTTTAGGATAATTGTCTTTTATTTTTAGTAAATTATTGAATTCTCTTTCAATCGTATTGGCTTCGATAAGGGATAATGCCACTTGAATGTATATTTTTTCATGTTGTTTTTCGGCAATAAAATCAATTTCAGAATCTCCTAAAATGCCGATTTTAACATCAAATCCATCAATTAACAATTGATTGTACACTGCATTTTCCATTATTTTTCCGGCATCCTGTAATCGGTAGCCCCAAAGCGCATTCCTGATACCGAGATTTTCAAAATAATATTTTTCACCTATTTCAAAAAGCCTTTTACCTTCTATATCGTATCTAGCAACCTGATGTATCAAAAAGGCATTTTTCAAATGACTGATATAGGTTTGTACCTGATTGGAAGGAATATTGATTTTTTGAGATTTCAGGTAATCGCTGATTTTTTTTGCCGAGAATAAACTACCTATATTAGAAGCCAGGTAAACAATTAATTTTTCAAGAAAAACGGTATTTCTTACACCAAACCGATTGATGACATCTCTGAAAACTACTGTCGAATAGATATTTTTGAGATATTCGTATGCCACTTCCTGATTTAATTCAAGGTGTATCAGATAGGGAAGTCCTCCAAATTGGAGAAATTTTTCCAAAGCATCCTCACTGTTGTTTAAATGATGAAATGTTAAAAATTCAGTATAGCTCAGACTGTAAATTTCTATTTCAATAGCTCTCCCACTTAGATTTCCAGCTATATCCGAAGAGAGTAAATGTGCATTACTTCCGGTGCAATAGATGTCAAGATCTGGATTCAAGACAAATGACCTTAGTGCTTTATCGAATTCCTCAATATCCTGAATTTCGTCGATAAAGAGGAAGTTTTTCTTTCCGGCTTGCAAAAATTGAGAGACATAATCGTGTAGATCCCTGTAGTTTTTGATTCCGTCAAATTGTAAATCCTCTTTATTTATGTAAATAATGGGCGCATCACTATATTCTTTCCTAACTATTTCCATAATCTGGAATAAAAGATAGCTTTTACCAACTCTACGCTGACCGCTGAGTACTTTTATAAGATTCTTAGCAATAAATGGTTTAATTCTATCTAAATAGATCGTTCTTGGAAAACTTTCAGGTATTTTCTCTATTAGCATTTGTTATAATTGTATTTAAAACTTTACAAAAATAATTAAAAGTTATAAATATAACTAAAACATAGTATTTTTTAGCAATTAGTTTTAAACATAATTAAAATTATTAAGCAAATAAGTAAAAGTTATAATCGTAATTAAAACTTATTCTCATTGTAAATTTATTTTAGGTCTTTTTATGTTTTTTCTGATTTCACATCAAAGCATAAAAAATCAGCTCTTTTATATTAAGTATTATATTTAAAATCGTAATATTGCGATAAATTGTATTAAAATGGGAAAATCAAAAATTGATCAATACGATGCTGAACATTTAAAATTGGCTGAGCTAGCAAAAGCCTTGGCCCATCCTGCCCGAATCGCTATTTTGCAACACCTTTTAAAAGCTGATGCCTGCGTATGCGGAGATATTGTAGAAGTTTTGAATCTGGCACAATCCACCGTATCACAACATCTCAAAGAATTAAAGGAAGCAGGTCTAATCAAAGGAACAATCGAAGGGGCTTCCGTTTGTTATTGTATCGACGAAAGAGGCTGGAATCAGGCAAAAATTATTTTTTCTGATTTTTTCCGGGATATTAACTTTTGTAATAAAAATTTCTGTTGCTAAACCAACTTTTCATATACATCTTAATAACAATAAACAATTATGAATCTGACAAAATCACTTTTTTTGAGCCTCTTAACGGTCATTTCAATAGTAAATATGAGTGCGCAAGAATCAGAGAAAAAAACTCCGCAAAATTTTAAATCAGAAAAATTCAAAAAAATGAACCTTTACCCGGAACTAGACAGGAGTATAGAAATGATACTAAGTCAACAAATTGATCCATCTCACATCGAATCTTTGGATAAAATCGCTTCCTATATTCGTGATAAGCAGGAAAAGAAAGAGAAAACAGAGATTATTTTTATCTGTACTCACAACAGCAGACGTAGTCATCTGGCCCAAATATGGACACAAACAGCAGCGGCTCACTATGACTTGAAAAATATCAGTACTTTTTCCGGTGGTACCGAAGCTACAGCTTTCAATTTTAGAACGGTGGCGTCAATAGAAAGATTCGGCTTCAAGGTTGAAAACCCTGGAGGTGAAAATCCAAAATATAAGGTCAGTTTTTCAGAAGGAGCTGAGCCTATGACTTGTTTTTCAAAAAAATACAGTGATACCTTCAATCCTCAAACTAGTTTTCTGGCAGTCATGGTTTGTGATGATGCCGACGAAGCCTGTCCTGTTGTTCAAGGAGCCGAGGCTAGAGTTTCTCTTCCTTTTGTTGATCCCAAAAAATCAGATGGAACGGCAGAAGAATCTGCTACCTATGACGCGAGAAGCAGGCAGATTGCCCTGGAAATGTACTATGTGATGTCAAAGGTTTTGAAATAAACGCAACGATATCTGAAATAAAAAACGAAAGCAATGTCTGAACAAAAGAAAATAGCATTTTTTGAGAAATACCTGACTGTCTGGGTTTTAATATGTATTGTATTGGGAATTTCTGTTGGTCAGATTCTTGGAGATGGTATTGAAGTCATCTCGAAATGGGAAATCAATCAAGTCAATATTCCTATAGCCATCTTGATCTGGATGATGATCTATCCCATGATGGTTCAGATAGACTTTGGTTCTGTTTCGAAAATTGGAAATAATCTGAAAGGCTTAGGATTGACTGTTGTTGTAAATTGGTTGATCAAACCTTTTACGATGGCCATTTTTGCCTGGATATTTTTCAAAAACATCTATGCGGCCTGGTTAAGTCCTGAAGAAGCTGAATCCTTTGTCGCAGGAGCTATTCTGTTGGGAGCAGCACCTTGTACGGCTATGGTTTTTGTTTGGTCTTACCTAACCGATGGTGATGCTAACTACACTTTGGTACAAGTAGCAGTTAATGATCTGATTTTGTTAATAGCCTTTGTTCCAATTGTTCAGTTCTTACTTGGAATTAGTGGTATAGCAATACCTTACGATGTTTTGATAACCTCCGTGTTGGTTTTTGTAGTAATTCCTTTGTTAGCAGGATTTTTAAGTAATAAACTTCTTGTACAAATAAAAGGGGAGAATTGGTTTAAAAATAAGTTTTTAACAAGTTTAAAACCCTTTTCAGTAATTGCTCTGCTTAGCACCTTGATTTTATTATTTGCTTTTCAAGGACAACAAATCGTTCAAAATCCGGAACATATTTTGTTGATTGCCATTCCATTAACCTTGCAGACTTATCTAATCTTTTTTATTTCCTGGTGGATTGCGAGATGGTTAAAATTGGAACATAAAATAGCAGCACCGGCAGCCATGATTGGAGCCAGTAATTTTTTTGAATTGGCTGTGGCTGTTGCTATTGTCGTTTTTGGTACTAACTCTGGAGCTGCTTTGACAACTGTCGTTGGCGTTTTGATTGAAGTACCTGTGATGCTGTCCCTGGTGGCTTTGGCTAACAGATGGAAGTATTAGAATTAGAAATTAGAAATCCTGCTGTTCCTCTTCCTCTTCGATAAGGATATGCTGTCTGACTCTGTTTTTTTCAAAATTACACCATTTGCAATGAGCCTTTTTACAGCCATTGTCAAATTCCATCGACTTTATTTTTTGATAAGTTTCAAGAATTAAATCTCCTATTTCCTCGACATCCTGATCGTTCAATTCTATAGCAACCTTTTTGAATAAAAACTTTTCATCAGGATAGAGGTAGTCGATTTCAGCTTTTTCGACTTTTAGATTTTGAAAATTAGCCTGTTCTGTCAGCAATTTATAAAATGCCAGTTGTCGGTAATAGGTTCCGCCCTTATTTTTCTTAGTCGGTCTTTTGAATTTGGAATCCTTGTGAGAGCCATATTTGTAATCGACTAAATTCAAATAAGCTTGTCCGTTTTTATCTTGAAAGATATAGATTTTATCAATATTTCCGACCAGTGGAACATTTTTATACACCTGATTCGAAAAATTGATTTCTGTCCAGATATTCTGTTGGGATTGAAAAATGAAGCTTTCGATTCTTTGTTTGTAATACTCAGGAACATAAGTATTTGCCAGGGTAACAGCTTTTTCGAGGATATATTTTGGACAAATAGCCTTATACCTTTCCAGTTCCGTTATGATTAAATTTAGAAATTCATCAGCTGATAGAATTTCAGCATTTGCAGCTTTGTCAAAAAATTGTTTTAGACACTGATGAAGGGTATTTCCGAATATCAGATCCAGACTGCTTTCATTTTCTGGTATCCTTAAAACATATTTATAATAAAAATCTACAGGGCATTCAAGGTAGCTGTTGAAAGCACTGAAACTCATAGTGAAATTCTGAATAAGATCTTTATAATACTTTAGTTCATCCGTCTTATCAACAATAATATTTGATTTTAACTGGTAATCTTCCAACAGATCAGTTGAAATTATCGGTCGGTAGATTTCGAGGGGCAGATAATCAGCAAAATGATCAATAAACTGCGTTCGGACAATTTCTTTCAGGTTGTGGTCTTGTTCGAAATAAGATAGATAAAGATGGGTTTTTGCTCTTGTCATAGCCACATAAAACAACCTTCTGGAATTTTCAATTTCCTCTTTTTCTTCTTTTTCAACAGTCAGATTTTCAGGTAAGCTAAATTGTTTATTAGACAATCCTGTTGAGCTAGGTTCCCAAAAATCTTTGACACAATGGATTAAAAAAACATATTTGAATTCTAATCCTTTGGAGCTGTGAGCCGTTAAAAGGTGGACAGCATTATCAGAAACATTCGTTTTTATGAGGTTTATTTCCAGTTTATTATCCCTCATCTTTTGAATCAAGGCCAAAAAGCTTTTAAGATTAAGATCAAATTTTTTCTCCTGCTCCTTGACGATGAATTCCTGAAAGGTTCGGATCGTATCCAGAATAAAACTCTTGTCTTCCAAATTTAAGATATAATCCAGAAGGCCTGATTTTTGATAAAACCAATCCAGAAAGACCGCAAGTGGTTGATTCATCAGTTGTGTCTCTGACGATGAAATCAGATCTGAAAAGGCAATGAATTTATCAATTTGTTTAATTTGGATGTTTTCAAGTAAAGTTTTATCGGAGATAAGATCTCTCCAAGGCAAAAAATCTCTCTCTTTGCCTTTGAATTTTTTCCTGTTTTCCTTTGCTATATAATTGCTGACTTTAACGATATCCGATGGATTTATATCCAAAAAATCAATATGTAAAATTCGATAGATCAAATCTTCAGCACTGTAACTGATTTCATTTTCTTTGGAAATGTACTCGAGAATCTCGATGATGTTTTTGATTAGAACACTATCCAGAATATTGATTTCCCTTTTTGTCTGGTAGGGAATTTTGTATTTTTCCAATAACCTGATCAGCTCGGTAGATTGTTTGTGTTTTGCATAAATTACAGCAATCTCATTGAGATCAATATTCTCTTTGGACAGTTCTAAAATTTTATTGACCAAAAACACTTCTTCCTGTTGTCTGTTCGGAAAAGCATTGATCTCGACCCTGTTTTCTGAATGGATGATTTGCGGATTAGAGGCTGACAGCTTTTTTTCCAGTTGGATGCCAGCGTCAAATACATCGATATAATTGATGATTCTCAAGATATTGTGATCAATGACCAGTTTTGCGGCGTCCAGAATTTTTTGACTGCTTCGATAATTTTCTCCCAGTATAACCAATTTTAAACCCTGATTTTTGTAGCTGTTGTAAAAATCAAGGACATTTCGAACTCTGGCACCTTGAAATCCAAAAATCGACTGATCATCATCTCCAACCACAAAGACATTAGGTTCTTCCCAAAAGTCAATCAGTTTCATTAAAATCGAATTTTGAGCCCCATTGGTATCCTGGTACTCATCAACTAAAACATAAAGGAACTGTTCCTGATAATTTCTGAGAATATGTTCTTGTTCTGGATCTTCAAAAATTCTCAAGGTCCAAAGAATCATATCGTTATAGTCATAAAGACCTGCAGCTTTCATTTTGTTGTCAAATGATTCGAAGAGCAAAACGGCAGCTTTGAGCAGTTCCATTTTTTTTATTTCAGCATCGATCTCCTTTTGCTTTAAATCTCCCTTTTTAAAAGTTCCTCTGCTAACTTTATAAATATATTCCTCTTTTTCTGATAGAGATTGGATATAATTTTCAATCTGCTG
>JBILRD010000087.1:0-7409 GCA_044372845.1 Saprospira sp.
AATCAGATCTCCTTTCCTCAATATGTAAAAGTTTTCCCGTTGCACCATCAATTTGAATACCCCAAAAATGATTGTTAAAAACAAACTTAACCATTCCTTTGTCCTTACGAATATCAATTCTTTCAAGTTCAAGCGAAATGTCAGCAGAAACAGAGTCCTTAAGTATTTTGCAAGCGTTTTTATGTAAACTATCAAGAGGTAACCATTCTTTTAAGTCTGTTGAAGAACCACTATAAGATTTGGGATGAATGATACCATTGCTGTGTTTTTTCCAACCTAATAAAAGTCCAGTTATCGAAACGATAAAGAAGAATACAAACAATATAACAGCAGTTGTCCTGTGAATTTTTCTAACTATTCTTAAAATTTTTGCTTGGTTTTGTCTGCTACTTTTATCTGTCATGTTTTTTTGTGTATCATTCTTGATTATTAACGGTTTCGAGAATAGGCATGGTTTCGCCCCTTTATACAAAAATGTTCGTCGGGTGAAATCGTGCTTGTTCTCTGTTGGAAGCTGTTGAATTTTTCAAGCCTGATTCAATAACATGTCGCTTATCACCGATAGGCAGATCGTGTTAAAAGGGTTGAATTAACTTTTTATACAACGAAACAAATTTAAATTATTTTACGTAAGCAATTGAAACTGATTTTCTATTCAAAATCATAAATTGAAATCAATTCAGTTTTAAAAAGCAAGCTTTTACACTGACTTGTTTCTCAATTATTGTCAATTTAACTATTGACTGTTTCAATTGAACTATAATTAAAATTGTTGTAAAGTATTGTATGACAATTGATTACAACTAGATTATACACGCTACAAAACTTCCACCTATCATCTAAATCAGCTGTACTGGCGCAGTTTTATTGTGTATAGCCAATGTACAAACAATATCTATAAATCATCAAAAGGAAATCTTATTTGTTGTAAATTTTTTATTGCTTACGTGAATATAAATTTCTGTGCTAATGCTGCTTTCAATAATCTATCACCCCTTAAATCCAATTTGTTTTCTATTAGCTTGCTTACTGCTCTGCTTTTCCTTTTTAATCAGGTATTTCAATACTTCTTCAATGTCATTGAATTGTTGGTTGTGTCGTTTTTCCAGCTCTTTGAGTTGATCGGATAGTTCTTTGTAGGTCAGTGCAAATTGCCGCATGAACACAAAGGCGCGCATGATAGCTATGTTTGTTTCTATGGCGATTTCAGAATTTAAAACGCTTGATAACATTGCTACTCCTTGCTCTGTAAAAGCAAAGGGCAAGTAACGTTTACCTCCCCAATTTGAGGTCGCAATTTGCGACCTCAAGTTTTTCCATTCATCTGCTGTTAATTCAAACATAAAATCATTCGGGAATCTTCTAATATTCCTTCTTACGGATTCTTTTAATCGTTTAGTTTCTACTTGATACATCTTCGCCAATTCAAAATCGAGAATGACCTTCATTCCTCTGATTTCAAGGATACTGTTTTTGATTTTTTCAATTTCCATTTCGCTAGGTTTTAATTATATGTTATGATTTATTCAATAGTCATCAACTTGAGATCTCAAATTGTGATGTCAAGTTTCGAATTATTTCTCTGCGTTTTTTCTTTGCGATTTTAGCGTGAAAATAGTTCCCTAGTTAGTTCTCGCAAAGAACGCTAAGTAGTTTTGCAAAGAACGCAAAGGGTTTAATTCTCTGTTAAATAATATTTTACAGCAGATTTTAATTTTTAAATACTGTAAATAACCGCTCTTTGAATGAAAATTTCAAGTGGTCTCTGACCCTTTCGACGCTCTTTTACTCGCTGATGCTATGCATCAGAATTTTTAAAAAATTGGAAATGTTTTTGCCTGGGATTTATCAGTATAATCTTACCAACAGTTCCTTTATAGTCTCTGCGGTTTTTTTCTTATAGATCTCTGCGTGATACAAAATCAATAGTAATTCCCACCAAACATATTACAGAAAATTATGCAATTAAATTATTCCTTTTACGCACAAAATGCCTCAAAATTCTGCTTATCTTTGCTAGCCTATGATGAAAGTATTTATCAGCAGAAAATTAGAGCCAAATAGTGGTTTCAAGCAAAAACTGTCGACACTGCCACTCGAAATAGAGGGCTTCTCCCTCGTCGAATTTAAACCTCATCCCTTCGAACTTCCAGAAGCGTATGATTGGCTTTTCTTTTATAGCAAAACTGGAGTCAATCATTTTTTTAGACAGACCCATAAGTTTTTATCTTCCACAAAAATAGCTGCCTTAGGTCCTGGTACCGCTGAAGCCATAGAAAAAATATTCGGGATTGTACCGGACTTTGTAGGAAATGGCATTCCCGAGGAGACGTCTCTATTATTTGCGGAAAAGGCTGCTGGTCAAAAAATTGTTTTTATCAGAGCAGAGGAATCCAGAAAATCAGTTCAAACGATCCTTCAAAACCAAGTCATTGCCACAGATGTTATAGCTTATAAGAATAGTGCCAAGGCTCAGGTGGATAAAATAGAGGCTGATATTATGGTTTTTACCAGTCCACTAAATGCCAAAGTTTATTTTTCTAAATATTCCTTAGAAAGTTTCCAAAAAGTAATTGCTATTGGTCAGACAACAGCCGAAGCATTAAAAGCTCTTGGAATCAATGATCCAGTAGTTTCTGAACTGCCTTCTGAGGAATCATTGTCAGAACTTGTGAAGGGAATGATCGAAAATAAAAACAAATAATTTTAAAAAAGTAAAACAAAAAGTTGCAAATATTAAAATTCGACTTTATATTTGTTTCGAAATCGCTGAAATAGCAATTTGTTTTATACTCACTTGACTCAACTTACTTATTATATTTTAAAGCTAGAAACACATGAGCAACAACATTGAAAAAGAAAACAAGATGAAGGCGCTGCAAAGCACGCTGGATCGTTTAACAAAAACCTATGGCAAGGGTATTGTCATGAAATTAGGTGATTCTCCTGTGGAAGCTGTGGAGTCTATTTCTACAGGTTCTATTGGATTGGATGTCGCTTTGGGAACAAACGGTTTTCCTAAGGGACGTATCATCGAAATCTATGGTCCTGAATCTTCGGGTAAAACAACTATCGCCATACAAGCTATCGCGGAATGTCAGAAAGCTGGCGGTATCGCTGCCTTTGTGGATGCTGAGCATGCTTTTGACCGTAGCTATGCAGAGAGATTGGGTGTTAAAGTAGATGAACTAATCTTTTCTCAACCGGATTATGGTGAGCAAGCATTAGAAATTGCAGAAAACCTGATCCGCTCTGGTGCAGTTGATATTTTAGTTGTTGACTCTGTAGCAGCCTTAGTTCCTCGTAGTGAGATAGAAGGGGAGATGGGTGACTCGAAAATGGGTCTTCAAGCTCGTTTGATGTCACAAGCGATGCGTAAACTGACTTCCGCTATCGGAAGAACCAACTGCTGTTGTATATTTATCAACCAGCTTCGTGAGAAAATCGGCGTCATGTTCGGAAATCCTGAAACGACAACTGGTGGTAATGCTTTGAAATTTTACGCTTCACAACGTTTGGATATTCGCAGAACTTCCAACGCTATCAAGGATAAGGAAGGAAATATTACCGGTAATCACGTCAAGGTTAAAGTTGTTAAAAACAAGTTGGCTCCTCCTTTCCGTACTTGCGAATTTGATATCATGTATGGCGAGGGAATTTCTAAAAATGGAGAAATTGTCGATTTAGGTTCTGAACTCAATATTCTTGAAAAATCTGGCGCCTGGTATGGTTACAATGGTGCTAAAATCGCTCAAGGTCGCGATGCTGCCAAATTATTCTTGATGGATAATCCAGGAGTTGCCGATGAAATCGAAGTAAAAATCAAAGCAGAACTTTTAGGAATGGTTGCTGAAGGCTCTTCAGATAGCAACAAAAAAACCAGAAAAATACAACCACTCTCTTCCGATGAAGATATGGATGACGAATAATAGTTATTATTTATTTCATGGTCGCAATTATAAGCCGGCAGGATATATATCTTGTCGGCTTTTTATTTGGACTATTATTTTATTCTTATCCTTATTTTTTTAAAATTTGTATTAAATAACATTCCTCGAAGTGGATTTTAAAACAATTCTAGAAAAACTAACAGAGTATCTCTCTTACCAGCAAAATGCTCCCCTGATTTTCAATTCGGGGCTTTTTCTGTCTTTGTTTGTTTTATTTTATGCTGTTTACATTTTTACCTATAAGCATAAGACTTTCAGAGTTATTTATGTATTGGCTTTTTCCTTGTTTTTCTATTTCAAAAGCAGCGGAATATTTTTTGGATTATTGATTCTTTCAACCGTCTGGGATTATATATTGGGTTGGGCAATTTATAACTCTGCATCCCATAAAAAAGTACGGAGATTTTTCTTTCTAATGCTCAGCATGGTCGGGAATCTAGGCTTACTCGCTTATTTTAAATACAGCAATCTTTTTATCGATTCCTATAATCAGATCATGGGATCTGAAATGGCTAATCTGGATATCATTCTACCTGTCGGAATATCTTTCTATACCTTTCAGACAATGAGTTATAGTATTGATGTTTACAGGGGAGTATTGAAGCCAGAGAAAAATATCCTGGATTTTAGCTTTTTTGTTTCTTTCTTTCCACAATTAGTAGCAGGTCCTATCGTCAGAGCGATTGATTTTTTGCCACAAATAAGATCTAAGCTTTATCTAAGTAAAGAAGATCTGGGACATGCTTTCTGGCTTATTCTTGTAGGTCTGTTAAAAAAAGCTGTGATATCAGATTACATCAGTTCTAACTTTGTGGACAGGGTTTTTGAGAATCCAAGTCTTTATACTGGATTAGAAAATTTGATGGCGGTTTATGGATATACGCTGCAGATTTATTGTGATTTTTCAGGTTATAGTGACATGGCCATTGGATTGGCCTTGTTAATGGGATTCAAACTAAACATCAATTTTGATGCTCCCTATCAATCTTTAAGTGTCACTGAGTTCTGGAAAAGATGGCATATCAGTCTCTCCAGCTGGTTAAAGGATTACCTATACATCTCCTTAGGAGGAAACAGAAAAGGTAGTTTTGGTTCTATCTTCTTTATGTTGGTTTTTATGGCCATCTTTTATTTCTTGTGGCCAAGTCATCTTTTATTGATTATTTATGCTGTATTGATTTTTAGCTCAACCATACTTTTGATTTTTGGATCAAAGAATATCAAGGCCAGTATATTTACTTATATGAATTTAATGGTAACCATGTTATTAGGTGGCCTATGGCATGGTGCTTCCTGGAAATTTGTTGTCTGGGGACTTTTACATGGAGGAGCTTTGGCATTGGAAAGATTCCTAAAACCACTTACTTCGAAAATTAATAAATATTGGGTTGTAAAAATTATAGCCTGGTTTATAACCTTCCATTTTGTATCATACTGCTGGATTTATTTTAGAGCATCGAGCTTTGAGGAAGTAAATATCATCATGACTCAGATCATCTATAATTTTAATGGAGAATTGATATTGGATTTGATGATGGGGTACAAAATAGTTTTCTTGTTGATGACTATTGGTTACCTAATCCATTTTATACCATCCAAAATGGACAATTGGATGCAGAGAAAGTTCAGTTCTTTGCCATGGTTTATTCAATCTGTTTTACTAGCCTTTTACATCTGGATGATTATTCAGATTGCTGGCGCTGATGTCCAACCTTTTATTTACTTTCAATTCTAAGCTTTAATATCCAGAGGCAGAATCGTAGTATCGATAGTCAGCCGCACCTTCTAATTTTCCATCAGGTAAAACCATGATGGCATCTACCAAACCGATGTTTCCTCTTTTTTGGAGCTTATGACCAAGATCTTTCAAATTTTTTTGAGTAGACTCGTTAAAGGTGTTTTCCTCATGAAAAATTTGATCGGGTAACCATTGGTGATGAAATCTGGGTTTTTGAACAGCATCCTGTAAACCCAATTCATATTCCAACACATTGAGTAAAACCTGATAAACAGAACTGATAATAGTCGCTCCACCGGGAGTGCCAACAACGAGATGCAATTTTCCATCCTTTTCAACAATGGTTGGAGTCATAGAGCTCAACATCCTTTTTCCGGGCTGAATAGCATTGGCTTCTGCGCCAACCAATCCAAACATATTCGGAGTACCTGGTTTTGCACTGAAATCGTCCATCTCGTTATTTAAGAAAAAACCTCCGCCTTTGACAATCACTTTTGATCCATAATTACCATTCAATGTAGTAGTGACTGCAACAGCATTTCCATCTTGATCAACGATGGAGTAATGAGTCGTTTCTTCAGAAGATTTTCTCGGAATTCCTGCTTCTATATTTTGACTTTTACTGGCTTTGGTAGGATCAAAATTAGATATTCTGCTCTTGGCATAGGTCTTATCCAACAATCCTTCAAGAGGAACAGGATAAAAATCACTATCTCCCAAGTGTTTTGCTCTGTCGGCATAGGCTCTTCGCTCTATCTCTGCAATCAGATGTATTGAAGATTCAGAATGAAAACCTCTCTGTTTAAGGTTTTGATTTTCGGCCATATTCATCATCAAAGCCAATATTATTCCACCGCTGGAAGGTGGAGGCATGGTGATGATATTGTAATTCTCTTTATATCGGAATTGAATAGGGGTTCTCCATTTAGCCTCATATTTTTCAAGATCTTCATAACTGATGATACCTTTGCCGGCTTTCATTTCCTCAACGATTAAATCGGCAACTTTTCCTTTGTAAAATCCATCCCGACCATTTTTCCAGATGAACCTTAAAGTTTTAGCTAAATCTTTTTGAATCAATTTATCACCCGACTTCCACAAATCACAAAAAACAGGTACATATCTGTTGTTTTTAATAAAGTCGTTGAGAAAGCCATTCAATTCCTTGGCATCCAAATCTGTCAAAATATATCCTTTATCTGCTATTCTGATAGCAGGTTCAACTAATTCCGACCAAGGCAATTTTCCATATTTTTGATGTGCTTCAAACATTCCTGCAACGGAACCGGGAACACCAATTGCCAGATGTCCATCCCGGCTAAGGCTATCGACAGCTGCTCCATTTTTATTGAGGTACATGTCTCTAAAGGCTTTCAGTGGTGCTTTCTCTCTAAAATCCAAACAGCTGCTTTTGCCATTTTTATCTCTGTAAACCATAAACCCGCCTCCGCCAATATTTCCTGCTCTCTGATAGACAACAGCCAAAACAAAATGGACCGTCACCATCGCATCGATAGCATTTCCTCCTTTCTTTAAAATTTTTAAACCTTCCTCTGAAGCCAGTGGATGAGCTGCAACCACCATTCCGTTTTCAGCAATCACTTGCTTATTGATCTGGTATGGTTGAGCTTCAAGATAAAGGCAAAAAAAAACTAAAAAAGAAAATATTGAAACTAGCTTCATGTAGGATTACTTCACTATTATTTTTCCGCTGTTTATGA
>JBILRD010000271.1:0-3824 GCA_044372845.1 Saprospira sp.
AGCCGAAGGAGACAGGGCAGATTATTTGTATCGTGCTTCCAATGGTTCCAATGGTCTGTACATGGGAATTTATAATTTCAAAAAAGAATACCTGGAATTGACTCCTGAGGATTTAAAAAGAAAAAGAAAGGCCTCCGTCAGCTACATTACTCAAATGATTTCAAATATTGGGGAATTGCTGGAAAATAAAAAAAAGGCAAAGGAGGCAGAAATACTTTTAACACATTTTCATGAGTCACTCAACGAAAAAATAAAATATGCCTTCAGAGATGAGGACCTTAAAGAAGAGGCTATTAAACTTCAGAAGTCATTAAACGCTTGGACAAGCATGCTTCCCGACAAAAGAAAAGATGTTCTTGCTTTTATGAAACAAGCAATTTCCAGGTGGAATAGATTATAAATTATTTATAAGCAGCCTGCATCCTTTGTTTGAAAGCAGCGTACTGACCTGGATTACCCTGAATGATTTCGAAGGTTCCTCCGTTTTCAGTTTTGACTTTCAGATCTTTCTTCTTCAAAGCTGTTAGAACTGCTGAATAATCATATTCTCCACCAGAAGCTGAGGTTGTTGTCAAAACACCATTGGTATATTGAAAGAAATACCATTGGTCACCAGCAGAACTAAAATAGAATGTCAACACATCGCCCCTAAGCGGATCCATTTGAAGCTCAATACCACCTTTTAAAACTTGACCAACATGTTTGCCCTTAATGCTTGAAAGGCCCATATTGCCAAGATAAATAAATGACTGGGTTCTATCGCTCCATTTTAAGGTTAAATCTGAAAAAAAGAATGTATGTTTAACATAATCTGGTAATAACATGATATTCTCAGATTCAGCTCTGGTCCAAATTTTTGTCAAATCCTTTTCATCCTTTACAAAGTACATCAATCTATCTTTCAATTTAGCATTTTTTGCCCCTGTATAACTAATTTGGTCGACAGCATCAGGATTTTTTACTAATTCCTGAAAGAGAATATTTGTTAAAGCATCTGGCAAATAAAAATTTAACAAGGTGGTCATGTCAAATTTATACTCCGATACCCTCTCCATGGAAAAATTAAAATCGGCATAATTAGTGAATTCAAAATTAGGGAATCCCTTTTTATTGAATCCAGCATCAAAATCCAATCTACCCGAACCTTCCACCTTACCATTTTCATCAGATAATGTAAAAATATTTCCCATTTTACCTTTACTGATAATTCTACTGGAATCTCCAAACATAAAAGTATTGTTCGTTCTATCATATTTCATGATACCCTTGGCGGTAAAAACACCTCTATCTTCAATTGCTTGCTTGGTTGTTAAAAAGCATGGATATAATGTCATCGAATCCATTCCGAGGAACATACCAACAAACAAAGAGTCTCCAAATGAATTCACCGGTATATCATAACTTATGAACGCATTCTTTTTATCTATTTTCGAATTGATCGTAAACCATTCAGTCTCACGAATGTATTTGGAATTTATTTTCGATTGACCTGTAAAAGTTAAATTTTTATCATTTCCACTCATTAAAACTTCTCCTCTAAACCTTGTTTTCGGATCTAAATAAAAATTGTCCATTTCATCAACATCTCCTCTTCCCTTTGTAACAATTATATCTTTTTCTTTGCCTATTTTAATATCAGCAAACAATATTTCTTGCTCTTTGAAATTTTCTATATTGAATTCCAAATATCCAGTAGCTTTGTATTCATTCTTGTTAATAATATCAACTGTTGCCTTTTGAATCTGATGATTTTGATTGGCCGTATCAATCATTATTCTCGCTTGAGTCATTTCACTCATCATTCCTAAATCTCCTATCTCAATTTTTTCCTCAAATGGAAAAATATAAGCATCGGCTATCTGAATGGAACGTACTCCATCCACCAGCAATTTACCAGTACCAATGTCTAGGGTAGAATTTGTCCCCATAAAATATACTGTATCCTGATCAGGATCTGTGGCAACAAAAAGTCCCTTGGTCCCCAAGGCAGATTCCATATAAAGATTCTGTTTGTTCATGTCCCATTTAAATTTGTCTAATGTTGTACTGTAGGACACCAAGGGCAGTTCTGTATTAAAGAGTATATTATTCGATACGAATTCTCCAATTTTTTTATCAAAGTCAAAATAACCTGCAATATCTTTATTTCTTAATGCCAGTTTATTTGTTCCCAATTTCTTAATCTCCATCTCGGAGGTGAGTGATTTTACACTATTTCTTCCAAAAACAAAATCACCCCCTTTGTTGGATTTCATTTTTGCTTCATCCCACTCAAAAGCTCCTACACCGAGAAGACCATTTGGCGTAAGTGTCATTGAACCATTTAGTAAATGTTCTCCCTTGGCAAACATCTTAAAAGGAACATTTCTTGAGGGGTCTGTCTCAAAAAACATACTGTCTTTATATGGCAACCACTCAATCAATACTTTTTCACCATATACCTTTGGAAACTCTACTCCATTAACATATTCTTCTCTTAGGTTAAAACTATCAACATTTTCAATAATAAATCGCTCGGGCATGAATTCAATGTACTCTGATTCAATTGATGCCCCCAAATAATCCAACCTGCCTCTGCCCAATAAACCCTGATTTGACATTCCTAAAATTCCGGTATATTTTCCTTTCCCTGCAGGATTATTTCTACTGTAAATTGGAAATCCTTCAGAAGGAGTCTCTGTTTCAAAGCCTAGAGATAAATCCAAAAACATAATCCTCAAAGGTTCCTCAATGACTGGAAAAATATTTGCTGAATAAAAACGTCCGTTTAATTTTAAATCTTTGGGCTCGTATTTATTAGTGGACTCTAAAGTAAAAGGATCCGCCTCGTAATATACTTTATCTTGAGGGTAGGCTCTTTCCGCATATTTATTCATCCTGTTTTCTCTTTCAAAATAAACATAAGAGGGGCTTTCTGCCGTAAAAATTGAATATTGAGGCTCCGATTTCCTTTTTCCCGATTTATTATTAGCCTTATCGATAATTAGAAATCCTTCTGTATTTCTTAATTGATTTCTGATCATTACTTTTTTTGTAGATGGAACTAATCCCCGAGGAGACTCATTCATGACTTGCCTACTGGTATAAAAACCAAAATATCTTGACTTTGGATCTTCGATTTTAGCCCTCTCGTAGATAAAGAAATCAATAAAATCTATAGAGTCCATATCTACCTGAAACTGATCATACTTAAAATGAAATTTCCGGCCTGTAAAGTTCAACATACCACCTGTCATCAAGCCATCAAAACGGATATCCTTGTTGGGCAACAATGAAACCTTTTGATCAAATGGTTCGACGCGAACATTTTGAGAATCTGAAAGTACAAAAGATTGAACACCATTGGTTTTCATACTCTGATCTTTCAAATTTAAAACAGCATTTGACTCAACCTCATTACTGGGTGAGGCATTTGAATTAAAACGAATACGATCAAAATCATACTCATTATCCTTACTTCTATTCAGTGCATTTTTATAGTGAAAAAGTTTATCTTTCAACACCACCATGGAGTCTTTATAATCAAAGGTTACAAAACCGTCCCCGATCATTTCTAAAATTAAAGACCAGCCATTTTCAACGTTGTGAGAAGGCCCCATAACATCGTTGGTAAGATTTACAACGTCCATGACATTGATGTAACCCTCTTTATATTTTTTAGGGTGATTTTTATCAAAATCTTTCCAATCCAAGTAGGTTTTGATAAATTTTACATTAGGACGGTTAGACCTTTTCAAAACTGCATATTCACCACAGGAAAGCATGGTAAGCTTTTCCATCCTTTTATCCAAAAGTCTCAACAATTCATTTGCAGGAAATCTCCT